>JASGDW010000123.1:0-14495 GCA_047606965.1 Microbacterium sp. | reverse complement strand
GCGGCGCGGCCGCTGACCGAAAAGGGCGCGCTGGCCAAGCAGCACCTGCGCGGGATCGACGTGTACGCGCGGCGAACGCAGCTCCTCGACCGTGCGACGCTGTCGGATCCGCTACTGCCCTACGCCGTGCTGTCCGCCGACCCGCGCCGCGCCGGCCGCGCCGTCGCGAGCGCGGTCGCGCACGAGCTGGGCGGCGAGAACGCCATCACCGCGTGGCGGACGCGGGACTTCCTGTCCTGGCCGCGCCTGGTGACCCGCGTGGCGGCGACATCGATCGTCGCCGTCACGATCGTGATCGTCATCGTGGCCCCGAACCCGTACGCGCGCAGCAGCACGGTCGACGACTGGGACTTCGACGCCGCGGGGACCCTGTACACCGTCGTGGACGCGGTCGACGTCGACGCGACGCTCAGCCGCCAGGACGATGCTGCGCAGCTCCGCGTCACCGAAAGCATCGAGGTCACGTTCGACGACGATGCCGCGCAAGTGCCGCAGTTCGCGCAGATGTGGGCGGCGGAGACGGACGGCCAGGATCTCGGCCTCACCGTGTCCGCGGTGCGCGTCGACGGTGCGGACGTGTCGTTCGCGACCGAACGGGTCCGCGACCGCCTCGAGCTGACGACGAGGATCTCGCAGGTGCTCACCGGTGCGCACACGGTCGAGGTGGACTACGTCCTCGCCGATCCGATCACGGCGGGCCGTGGGTCGGCGGTGTCGGGGCGAGAGGGGCAGGTCGTCGACCGGATGCGGTGGGCGGCGCTGCTGGAGGGGTGGGACAGCGGCTGGGCCTATCCCTCCGAGCCGGACGTCACGGTCTCGTTCACCGTGGCGGACGACGTGGCGGAGCTCGCCTCCTCCGCCGGGTGGCTCCGCGCGGACACCGACGGCGCGGACGGTGCGGGGGACTGGCCGGACTCGGTGTTCGCGTTCGGCCAGGCGGAGGCGGAGCTGGATCCGACGTCGGCAGACGGGGAGGCCGATGCCGAGGTCGGCCAGCTGAGCGAGACGACGGAGCGCACCCAGACGGGGACGACGCACGTGCTGAGCGTCATCGGCGGCGAATACGGCTACCCGACCGACAGCCTCTTCAGCGACCTGGGGGTCATGCTCGAATTCCCGGCGGGCACCTTCGACGGGCCGGATGCGGCGTCCCTCCGGACGTGGGAGACGTACCGGTCCCTGCCGATCGTCGTGGTGTGGGCGATGACGGGCATCGCAGCGGCCGCGGCCGTCGCCGGCGTCGTCCGCGCGACGAGGCGCGGGCGTCGTACCGGCCCCGGCACGTTGCGAGACGTCGTCTGGCTGCTCGGTCCGGCTGCCTCGATCGCCTCGATCGCGGTGTTCGTGTGGGCGAGCGCCGACATGCCGGCGGAGGCTCCCGAGTTCCCGCCGCTGATCCTCGGCGCGGCGACCGCGCTGGTGTGCGCCGTCACCGGGTGGATCGCGATCCGGCCCCGGCGGGCGACGGTCGCGGCGTCGCGTGCGATGCGCGGACGTGCTCGCCGGTGACGGTCTCGCTCAGCGCATGGCCTCGCCGATGTAGGAGTACTTGAGGAAGACCTCGGAGGCGAGGCCGACCTCTTCGAGCACGCCCTGCACGGCCGCCAGCATGTAGCTGGAGTCCCATCCCAGGTACAGCGAGTGACGTCCGTCGAGCGGCTCCCACTGACCGTTCCACGACTGCCCGTCGTACACCGGGCCGCCGCGGCGGTCGCTGTAGGCGAGCACGTCGGTGCGGAAGTCGGCCCACAGGCGGGTGAACACGCGTCGGAACAGGTGCGCGATGTCGTACACCTCCCAGTGCTCGCCACGGTATTCGACGTAGGCGTATTCGCGGTCCCACCCGGCCGGCCAGCCGCGGCGGCGTACGGCGTCCAGGATCGGGGTGAGCCCGTCGTCGTCGATGGCGGTGACCTGCGGACGCCGCCACAGTCCGACGAGCCGAGCCGTCAGCTCCTCGGTGCGGGCCGCGATCGTGGCGGTGTCCCAGCGTGGAAGGCCGGCGAGATCGGCAGTGTCCGGGATGCCGCTCGCGCGGTACAGCGCACGCTTCTCGGGGAACGACCGGTCGAGCGCGCGCTCGGCGAGGCCTTCCTCCAGCAGAGCGAGGTTGCCGAGCGTGACGGCGAGGGCGCGATGGCTGTTGCGCTCGTCCTCGCCGTAGTCGGCCCAGCGTCGTGCCCCGTCGCCGCTCCAGTCGTCCGGCGGGGCGAGCGGGACGATGTGCTCCACGTCGATCTCGGCGAGGTCGTCGAGCCCGGCGAGCCGGCCGAGGACATAGCCCGGATGCGGTAGCTCGCCGTACTTGACCGCGACGCGCACCCGCTCGTCCGAGGGGGAGATGCGGGCGATGGCGTGATCGAGCGCGGGCAGGCCCTCGCCCAGCGCACGGCAGAGCCGGGCGACGAGCCGGTCGATCGGGGCGCTCACGATGATCCGCCGCAGCAGCAGCGCCTGCAGATAGTCGAGCTCCTGCACGACGGCCGCCTCGGTGAGCTCGCCGTGCAGCATCCGCCGGTACAGGCGCAGCAGCAGCGGATACATCACGCGCCCGAAAACGTTGAGCGCCTCGAGGCGCCGGCTCAGCGCGCGACGGGGCGCATGCGCCGGCTCGCGGAGCACCCGATAGATCTCCGAGCACTCCTTCCACTCCGCCGCGCGGGCGCGCAGCGTGTCCACGTCCAGACGCGGGAACTCGCGCCGGAACGCGTCGTAAACCCCCCGTCCACCGGAGACGGTGACCTCGCGGCCGGTGCGCATGACGAGGTAGTGGCGCCAGAACTCGCCGATCGATTCGCCCGTGTTCTCCTCGATCGGCATCCAGAACGAGGTCTCGATGTCGAGCTGCTCGGCGTGAGACAGACCCATCAGCACGTAGTTGTGGATGAGCTCGTGGTCGCGCAGCGGCGCGCCGGTGGAGTTCAGGCTCTCGAAGATCTGCTGTGCGTTCGCGCGGGCGCCGAGGGTGATGGCGACGTGCTCCAGGCGCCGCAGGCCCCGCCAGATGCGGGCCGCCTCATCGGCGCGGATCTGGCTGCGGAAGAAGGCGTAGTTGTCGTCGAAGCGCGAGGCCCGGGGGGCGTCCGCCGCGCTCCGACGTTCGAGCACGACGCTCTCGAACACGTTCGCCCATGCCAGATGCGGGCGCAGCTTGGTGCGCCCCGGATCGCCCGGCGTCACCAGCACGCGCGCGAGCTCCGCGGCCAGGACCGGATCGCTGCGGCGCACGGTGTGCTGGAGGGCGGCGACCAGCAGCATCAGCGTCGTGACGCGCTGCTGCCCGTCGATGAGGACGAGCTCGCCTCCGGCGCCCCGCGCCGACAGGATCGAGGCGAGGAAATGCCGCTCGCCGTCATCGGCATCGGCGACCGAGCGCACATCCGCGAGCAGCTGCTCGCAGCCGCCGATGTCCCAGCGGTACTGCCGCTGATAGACGGGGACGACGATGCTGCCGACCTCGTCCGCGAGCCAGGAGAGGGTGCCGACGGCGGTCGCATCGACGTTCACAGCGGCAGCATCCACGTCGCGATTTTACCGGCCGGCCTCCCAGCACCCGTCGAAACGCCGCAGGTAGGCTGACCTCACCCGGGCCTGTTAAAACTTCGCTGGCCCCCATCGGAAGGCATGAGTCACATCATGGGTTACATCACCTCCAAGGCTCTCGAGGAGACCGGCTACGTCGTCCTCGATCGCTACGACCAGTCGCTCGATCCGAAGGAGTGGCTGGATCTCGAGTACAACGACTGGAAGTCGTCGGGCGACACGCGGTTCGCGCCGCTGGCGAGCGCGTTCGGCGAGATCGAGTGCAACGGCTTCTGGAACCACAAGCCGCCGCGCACCGACAAGGACGGCGTCTGGATCCCGTCTCAGGTCGAGAAGGCGCCCAACCTCGCGCGTCGAGCCCAGGAGCCCGGTGCGAACGTGGGCCGCTGCCGTGTGATCGAGCTGCAGCCCACTCCGTACGGCGACTGCCTGTACAACCTGCACCAGGACGACAACAACCGCCTGAACCCGGACGGCACCGGCTGGGTCGTGCGCGGGTTCTTCAACCTGACCGACGACACGGACAGCTTCTTCGTGCTGCGCGACAACCGCACCGATCCCGAGGGCGAGGTGCGCATCGCATTGCCGGCCGGAGCGCAGCTCATCATCGACACGCAGCGCCTGTGGCACGCGGCGACCCACCTCGGCGACGAGCCGCGCTACTGCCTCATCACCTCGTGGGAGTCGGGCCCCGAGCTCGACGCGTACATCGAGAAGCACCACGGCGTGAACCGCGTCGAGAGCGTGCCGCTGTCGCAGGCGGAGCAGGACGCCGGGCAGGCCGAGCAGGCGCGGAAGGACGCGGCCCGAGCCGCCTACTACGCCGCCAAGGGCAAGGCCGAGGTGCTGGCCATGAGCGAGGCCTGACGCTCCACCTCTGCCCGGAGGGCGCCCCGGTCTTCGGACCGGGGCGCCCTCTTCTTTCTTTTACGGCGGATCATCGATCACTGTTGTGTTCTGTTGGTATGTCTTGTAATGTGTGGATATCCGAAGGGGGATGCCGTGTACGCGATGGAGCGCCAGGAGCAGATCGAACGCTTCCTGAACACCGAGGGACGCGTCGCCGTGGCCGATCTGGCCCTACGCTTCGACGTCACCACCGAGACGATCCGGCGCGACCTCGACGCTCTCGAGCAGACCGGCGCCCTGCGCCGCGTGCACGGCGGAGCCGTCGCCCACCTCGACCGTTCCAGCACGCTGGAGCCGAGCGTGAGGGAGCGCGCGCAGGTGCACGGCGCGCAGAAGCGCGCGATCGCGGCACGCGCGCTGACGGCGATCGAGCCCGGATTCCGGGGCTCGATCTTCCTCGACGCGGGCTCCACCACTGCCGTCATCGCAGAGCAGCTGCCGGCGCGGCTCGCGGAGGTCGAGGGACAGGCCGAGGTCGTCACCCACGCGCTGAGCTTCGCCGCCGCCCTCGCGGACGCCGACCGGATCGCGTTGACCGTCATCGGCGGACGCGTGCGGAGCGTGACGTCCGCGGCGGTCGGCGCCCGCACCGTCGCCGCGGTCAGGGCTCTCCGACCGGACATCGCGTTCGTCGGCACGAACGGCGTCTCCGCCGGGTTCGGGCTGAGCACCCCCGACCCCGAGGAGGCCGCGGTCAAGGAGGCCATCGTCCACGGCGCCCAGCGCGTGGTCGCCGTCGCCGACGCGAGCAAGTTCGGGCGCGAGCTGCTCGTCGGCTTCGCGGCCCTCTCTGACGTCGACGTGCTCGTGACCGACGCCGAGCCCGCGGCCTCCCTCGCATCCGCCCTCGATGACGCCGACACGGAGGTCTGGCTCGCATGATCGTGACGCTCACCGCCAACCCCTCCCTCGACCGCGCCGTGACGCTCGCGGCCCCGCTGCGGCCCGGCGAGGTGCAGACCGCCCTCTCGTCGCGTGAGGACGCCGGCGGGAAGGGCGTCAACGTCGCCCGCGTCGTCGCGCGCGCCGGCACGCCGGCCCTCGCCGTCCTGCCGCTCGCGGAGGACGACCCGTACGCCGCCGCGCTGACGGGCACCGGCATCCCGCTTCGCCCGGTGCCCGTGCACGGTCACGCGCGCTCGAACCTGACGATCGTCGACCCGGCGGGGGAGACGACGAAACTCAACCTGCCCGGCGCGGAGCTCACCGCCTCTGAACGCCGTGCGCTCATCGCCGAGGTCGTGGCGGCCTCGGCCGGTGCGCGCTGGCTCGTTCTCGCCGGCTCGGTGCCGCCCGGCGCCGGCGACGGCTTCTACGTCGATGTCATCCGGGCCGTGCGCGCAGAGGGCGGTGCCCCCCTCGTCGCCGTCGACACCTCCGGCGCGCCGCTGGCAGCGGTCGTCGAGGACGGCGCGCCCGATCTGATCAAGCCGAACGACGAGGAGCTCGCCGAGCTCGCCGGTACGACGATCCCCGCCGGCGCGGATCTGATCGCAGCCGTCCTGCCGTCGGCACGCGAGCTCGTCCCGTCACGTGTCGGCGCCGCGCTGGTCACACTCGGCGGCGAGGGCGCGGTGCTCGTCATGAGCGACGGCGCCTGGGCCGGCCGGCCCCCGGCGATCCGCCTGGTGAGCACCGTCGGCGCGGGTGACAGCTCGCTGGCCGGGTACCTCCTCGCCGACCTCGACGGCGCCACGCCCGACGCCCGGCTGCGCACCTCGATCCGCTACGGCGCCGCCGCGGCCTCGCTGCCCGGCACCCAGGCCCCGACCCGTGCGGATCTCCCGGACGGCGACGTGCCGATCCGCTCGCTCTGACCACCCTCCGCACAACACAGACCACAGGAGGTCACCCCATGTCCGACACCATCACCCCGGGGCTCGTCTGCCTCGATGTGCACCTCGGAGACGACAAAGCCGCCGTCATCCGCGCCCTCGCCGCCCGCGTCGCCGCCGAGGGACGCGCGACCGACGCCGAGGCGCTGGCCGCCGACGCGTGGGCGCGCGAGCAGAAGGACGAGACCGGGCTGCCGGGCGGCATCGCCATCCCGCACGCCAAGAGCGCGGCCGTCACCGCGGCCTCACTCGCCTTCGCGCGGCTCAAGCCCGCCGTCGCTTTCGGCGCGCCCGACGGCCCCGCCGATCTGGTCTTCCTCATCGCCGCGCCCGAGAACGCCGCCGAGGAGCACCTGGCGGTGCTCTCCAAGCTGGCCCGCAGTCTGATGCAGGCCGACTTCACCACGGCGCTACGCCAGGCGGGCACGAACGAGGACGTCGTGCACATCGTCCGGCAGGCGATCGGCGAGGAGACCGCTGCGCCCGCCGCTGCGCCCGCCTCCGGGCCGGCCGCGGCGGTCTCGGACGCCCTCACGGTCGACGGCCACCCGGCCCGCATCGTCGCGGTCACCGCGTGCGCCACCGGCATCGCCCACACGTTCATGGCGGCCGACGCGCTCACCGCCGCCGGCAAGGAGGCCGGCATCGACCTCGTCGTCGAGCCCCAGGGCTCGAGCGGCTACAAGGCGCTCCCGCCGGAGGTCGTCTCGAACGCGGACGCCGTGATCTTCGCCGTCGACGTCGACGTGCGCGAACCGCAGCGGTTCGCCGGCAAGCCGGTCGTGCGCGCCGGCGTCAAGCGCGGTATCGAGGAGCCGGCGCAGATGATCGCCGAGGCGGTCGCCGCGGCGAAGGACCCGAACGCGCCGCGGGTGGGCGGAACCCAGAGCGCCGCGACGACGCAGCCGGCCAAGGCGGAGTCGTTCGGCGCGAAGATCCAGCGGGTGCTGCTGACCGGCGTCAGCTACATGATCCCCTTCGTCGCCGGTGGCGGTCTGCTGATCGCGCTCGGCTTCCTCCTGGGCGGCTACGACGTCACGGAGGAGGCGGCGAGCGTCATCACCCAGAACTCGCTGTGGGAGCTGCCCTCCGGCGGCCTCGGCCAGTACCTCGGCTCGGTGGCCTTCATGATCGGCTCCACGTCGATGGGCTTCCTCGTCTCGGCGCTCGCGGGCTACATCGCCTTCGCGATCGCCGACCGCCCCGGCATCGCCCCGGGCTTCGTCGCGGGTGCCGTCGCGGTGCTGATGAACGCCGGATTCATCGGCGGCATCATCGGCGGTCTGCTGGCCGGCCTCGTGGCCTGGTGGCTCGGCCGGCTCGAGCCGCCGCGCTGGCTGCGGGGGCTCATGCCCGTCGTGATCATCCCGCTGCTGGGGTCCATCGTGGCGTCGGGGCTCATGATCCTGTTCCTCGGCCGCCCGATCGCCGCCCTCATGGAGGTCATGAACGACGGTCTCACCGACCTCGCCGGCACCGGCGCGATCGTGGTCGTCGGCGTCATCCTCGGCCTCATGATGTGCTTCGACCTGGGCGGCCCGGTCAACAAGGTGGCGTACGCCTTCGCGACCGCGGGCCTGGCCAGCGCGTCGACCGGCGACATCCACGCCGTGCCGTTCCTGATCATGGCGGCGGTCATGTCCGCCGGCATGGTGCCGCCGCTCGCGATGGCGCTCGCCTCGACCGTGTTCGCGCGCAACCTGTTCCCGCCGGTGGAGCGTGAGAACGGCAAGGCCGCCTGGCTGCTGGGCGCGGCCTTCATCAGCGAGGGCGCGATCCCGTTCGCCGCCGCCGACCCCCTCCGGGTCATCCCCGCCAGTCTCGTGGGCGGGGCGATCACCGGCGGGCTCAGCATGGCGCTGGGCGTCTCCTCGCTCGCGCCTCACGGCGGCATCTTCGTGTTCTTCGCGATCGAGCCGGTCTGGGGTTTCCTCCTCGCGCTGGCAGCGGGTACCGTCGTTACGGCGCTCATCGTCGTCGCGCTGAAGAAGTTCGCGCGGCGCCGCGAGCACGCCGACGCAGAGCAGGCGACCCCCGTCGTCGCAGCCGCCTGAGCTCGGACCGACACAAGGAGAGACACATGGCACAACGCCAGGCCACCATCGCCAGCGCCTCCGGGCTGCACGCCCGCCCGGCGAAGCTGTTCGTGCAGGCCGTGCAGGAGACGAAGATCCCCGTGACGATCGCCGCCGTGGGCGGCCCGGATCTCAACGCGGGCAGCATCCTGTCGCTCATCGGGCTCGGCGCCTCCCAGGGCACGGTCGTGACGCTCAAGGCCGACGGCGACGGAGCGGACGCCGCGCTCGACAAGCTCGTCGCACTGCTGGAGACCGATCTCGACGCCGAGTAGCGCCGTCGAGTCGAGGATGCCGCGGGCCGTGGGGCTCGCGGCATCCTGTGCATGTCGTGTCAGAGTTCCACGCTGTCGCCCGGGTCGAGGTCGAGGAACTGCCCGCCGTGCTGCTCGGTGGCCCACTGCAATCGGGCACGGCCGATCCCGCGCCCGATCTGCGAGATGGTCATGTCGTGCGTGCCGAAGGCGCGGCGGGGCGCCACCGCGAGCACGAAGTCCATGGCGTCGCCGATCTTGAGCCACGGCGCGCCGACCGGCGCCGCCAGCAACTCGACACGCGCCCCCCGGGGAACGACGTAGGAGTCGCCGGGATAGTAGAACGCCTCGTCCACGAGCACGCCGACGTTGTCGATGACCGGAATCGACTCGTGGATGACCGCGTGACGTCCTCCGAAGAACTCGAGATGGAACGGCCCGACCTCGACCCTGTCGCCGGGGCGCACGACGGTGATCCGGTACCCGGGCGCGGCCTGCGCGACGCCTCCCGGGCCGTAGATCGGGACGTCAGCGTTGAGCCGGAGGATGCGGTCGAGCTGGTCCGGCGTCCAGTGGTCGGGATGCTCGTGTGTGATGACCACGGCGGCGACCTCGGCGACGTCCGGAAGCGGACTGGTGTAGTTGCCCGGATCCACGATCAGCTTGCGACCGTTCTTCTCCAGGGTCAGCGCGGCGTGTTCGTGCTTGGTGACTCGCATGTCCCGAGTCAACCCGCTGGTAGCGACGGGGGCAACCCGTCCGGGGGACCGGTGCCGATTTGGCCGGTCGTGAGCGGGCATGGCATAATCGAACGGTTGCCTGACGGCCCCATCGTATAGCGGCCTAGTACGCCGCCCTCTCACGGCGGTAACGCGGGTTCGAATCCCGCTGGGGTCACCAACCGCAGAAAACCCCCGGTTTGACCGGGGGTTTTCGCGTTCCTGCGGGTGGCCGCAGGAACGTTCTCCGGCAGCGGATCGGCGGCATCGCGGCGGGTCGGCATCCGCGTCAGGGGGAGCCGTGCGCCAGGCGCCGCAAAGGTAAGTAGTTACTATCCACTAACATAACGCCCATGGCGGAGCGGATGCGGGGCGAGGAACGCCGGGCGCAGGTGCTGGGGATCGCCGCGAGGGAGTTCGCGGCGCACGGCCTGCACGGGGCGTCGACGGAGGCGATCGCGCGGGAGGCCGGCATCACCCAGGCGTATGTCTTCCGGATGTTCGGCACGAAGAAGGCGTTGTTCCTGGAGCTCGTGACGGCCGCGTTCGAGCGGGTCGGCGACGGCATGCTCCGGGCGGGCGCGGGAGCGACCGGAGCGGAGGCGTTGCGGCGGATGGGCGCGCAGTACTACGGGCTGCTCTCCGACCGGACCTCGCTGCTGCTCCAGCTCCAGGGTTTCGCCGCCTGCGGGGATGCCGAGGTGCAGCAGGTCGTGCGCGAGGGGTTCGCGCGCATGTGGCAGGTCGTCGCGGACTCGACCGGGCTGGACCCGGTGACCGTCAAGTCCTTCCTCGCCTTCGGGATGCTGCTGAACGTCGGCGCCGCGATCGACGTGGACGCGATCGACGAGCCGTGGGCCGAGGGCATCCGCACCCGCATCCGTCCCGGCCTGTTCGGGCACATCACGGCGGAGACGAATCGATGAGCACGGTGACGGCACGCCCCTCGGCGCGGGGCCTCGGGCGGGCGATCGTGACGGTCGCGTTCCTCGGCGCGGTGATCGGCGGCGTCGGCGCCCCGCTCATCACCTCGGCCGCGCTCGACCTCGACGTGCCTCTGGACGCCGCGCAGTGGACGCTGACGGTCACGCTGTTCGCCGGGGCGATCGCCGCGCCGGTCCTCGGGCGGCTCGGCGCCGGCCCCCGTCGCCGCGCGACGATCATCGTCACGCTCGCCCTGGTCGCCGTGGGCGGGCTGCTCACGGCGATCCCGGCGCCGTTCGGGGTGCTGCTGGTCGGCCGTGGGCTCCAGGGCCTCGGCCTCGGGGTGGTCGCGCTGCTGATGAGCGTGGCCCGCGAGCACCTGCCCGAAGACCGCGCGCACGCCACGATCGCGACCGTCTCGGTCGCCTCCACGGTCGGCATCGGCGTCGCCTACCCGCTCATGGGCCTCATCGACCAGCTCGCCGGCCTGCGCATCGCCTATGCCGTCGGGTTCCTGCTCTCCCTCGTCGCGGTCGTCGTCGCCTGGCACGCCGTCCCCGAGGACACGCCGCGCGAGGCCGCCCGCGTCGACCTCCCCGGCGCGGCGCTGCTCGGCCTCGGCACCCTCGGGGTGCTGCTGGCCGTCGCTCAGCCCTCGGTATGGGATGTGCCCTGGGTCGGCGCCTGCATCCTCGTCCTCGCCGTGATCGCGCTCGGCGCGTGGGTCGTGGTCGAACGGCGCACCGCCGCACCCCTGGTCGACCTCGGCCTGTTCACGAAGAGCGGGGTTCTGCGTGCCAACTCCGCGATGCTCGCCTCGGGCGTCGGGATGTACCTGCTGTTCTCACTGCTCACCCGCTACGTCCAGACCCCGGCGGACACCGGGTATGGGCTCGGGCTCTCCGGTGTGCTCGCTGGCGCCGCGCTCATCCCGTTCTCCGTCCTCGGCTTCGTCGCCGGGAGGCTCACGCCCCGGCTGACCGAGAAGACGCGGCCGCGGGGGGCCTTCGCGCTCCACGCCGCTTTCGTCATCCTCGCCGCCCTCCTGTTCGCGATCGCCCCTGGATCGCCGGTCGCGACCCTCGCGGCGATGGCGGTCCTCGGCTTCGGAGTCGGCGGTGTCTCCGCGATCATGCCGAGGCTCGTCCTCGACGGCGTGCCGCAGCAGGAGACCTCCAGCGTCCTGTCGATCAACCAGATCGTCCGCAGCGTCGGCTTCAGCATCGGCAGCGCCCTCGCCGGCCTCCTGCTCGCTGCCGCCACCCCGAGCGACGCCGTGTTCCCGGACGAGCACGGCTACACCGTCGCCGCGGTGTGCGTCCTTCCCTTGCTCGTGCTCGCTGCCGTCTTCATCCTGCTCTCACCCCGTGCGACGGTGCCGTCGCGGAACGCGAGCGGCGGCTGACAACGGCCTGGCCGATCGCAATGCCCCCGCCGCCTCGCGCCCAGACTGAGCCCGCCGGCGGGCGGTCAGGCCTTCGCGGCGGCGAGCTCCTCGCGGACGATGTCCGCACCCGCGCTCAGCGCGCTCAGCTTTCGCAGGGCGACGTCCCTGGAGAGGGGCGCCATCCCGCAGTTCGTGCTGGGGATCAGCTTGTCCGCATCGACGAACTCAAGCGCGTTCCGAAGTGTCTGGGCGACCTCGTCCGGGGTCTCGATCGTCTCGCTCGCCACGTCGATGGCGCCGAGCATGACCTTCTTGCCGCGGATGAGCTCGATGAGCTCCAGGGGGACATGCGAGTGATGGCACTCCAGCGAGACGATGTCGATGGCGGACCGCTGCAAGAGGGGGAACGACTCCTCGTACTGCCGCCACTGCGACCCCAGGGTCGCCTTCCAGTCGGTGTTCGCCTTTATCCCGTAGCCGTAGCAGATGTGCACGACGGTCTGCGCGCGCAATCCCTCCGCCGCCTTCTCCAGCGCCGCGACCCCCCAGTCCTGCACCTCGTCGAAGAAGACGTTGAACGCCGGCTCGTCGAACTGGATGATGTCGACCCCCGCCGCCTCGAGTTCCTTCGCCTCCTGATTGAGGATCGTCGCGAACTCCCATGCCAGCTTCTCGCGGCTGTGGTAGTGGTCGTCATAGAGCGTGTCGACCATCGTCATCGGACCGGGGAGCGCCCACTTGATCGGCTGATCGGTCTGTTCGCGGAGGAACCTCGCGTCGTCGACGAACACGGACCGCTCGCGACCAACCGCCCCGACCACGGTCGGCACGCTCGCGTCGTAGCGATCACGGATGCGTACGGTCTCACGACGCTCGAAATCCACCCCGCTGAGATGCTCGATGAACGTCGTGACGAAGTGCTGGCGGGTCTGCTCCCCGTCGCTGACGATGTCGATGCCGCGGCGCTGCTGCTCCTGGACGGCGATGCGCAGCGCATCCTGAGTGCCCTCGACCAATGCGTCGCCGTGCAGGTTCCACGCAGACCACAGGGTCTCCGGCTGTGCGAGCCACGACGGCTTCGGCAGGCTGCCGACGATCGAGGTGGGCAGTAGTGTGCGCATGATCGATGATCCTCCGCTGGTCATCAGACTGACGTGGGGTAGTTTGCGGCCCACGTGGCGAGTGCGTCCCCGTGTGGCCGTATGAGGTGCTCCTCTGCGTACCTCCCCTGCGTGATCGCGAGCCGGCTGCGCTCGACGCGATCGTAGGCGATCGGGGTCCGCGAGTAGTCCTGGTGCTCCAGGCTCGGCCGGTAGAGGTCCCCGGCGGCCGAGTTCGCGTTGTAGATCTCCGGGCGATAGATCTTCTGGAACGTCTCCATCGTGCTGACGGTGCCGATGAGCTGCAGGCGGGAATAGTCGCTGAGCAGATCGCCGCGGAAGTAGAACGCCAGCGGCGCCACGCCGCCGGGGGGCATGAAGTAGCGGACCTGCAGTCCCATCTTTCCGAAGTACAGGTCGGTCAGCGAGGACTCGTCCTGGCTGTACTCGACGCCGAGGACGGGGTGGCGATTCTCCGTGCGGCGGTACGTCTTGCCCGTCGAGACGCTGATGCAGATCACGGGCGGCGCCGGGAAGCGTTCCCGATAGGCCTCCGAGTCGAGGAAGTGCTGGAACAGCTTGCCGTGCAGATCGCCGAAGTCGTCGGCCGCGCTCCCGCCCGCCGCCGGCAGCCGCACGCTGAAATCGAAATCGCGGATGTAGGACGAGAGGTTGTTCCCCACGATCCCGCGGTGACGTTCGCCGCTATGCCGGTCGACGATCTGGACGTCGAGGATCTCGAGCAGCGGGAACTGCTGCTCCCCGGCTCCCTCGGTGAACCGCAGGTCGACGGAGACGATCTCGAGCTCGACGGCGTAGCGGTCTCGGCGTGGATCGTCCCCGTGCGCGAGGTCGTTGAACCGGTTGTCGATCATCGTCAGGGCGTTGCGGAGGTTCTGCCGGCGGTGCGCGCCTCGGGCGAGGTTGGCGAAGTTCGTGGTGATCCGGGAACTCTCCGACGGGGAGTAGTCCTCGTCGAAGCGGGTGGTGGTGATGCTGAACGTGAACTCGTTCGCCATGAGCGGCCTGTCCGGGGGCTGATCGGCCGGGCTCGGCCGTGCGGAAGTGTCGATGCATCCATCGTGGAGGTACGTCGAAGCCATCGAGAAACTCGACCCGGCTATACCTATCTATAGGATATACCTATGCCACGCGGATCCAGCGGCATCACGCTGCAGCAGCTCCACTACTTCATCGAGGTCGCCGCGGAGGGGTCGATCAGCGCCGCCGCCGACCTGCTCTACGTCGCCCAGCCGACCATGTCCGCGGCGATGAAAGACCTCGAGACCCGCGTGGGCCGCGCCCTCCTGCTGCGCTCCGCCCGCGGGGTGACCCTCACCGCCGACGGTGCGGAGTTCCTCGGGTATGCCAGGCAGGTCGTCGAGCAGGTGGCGCTGCTCGAGCAGCGCTACCTCGGCCGGCCGCCGTCCCGGCGCCTGCTCGGAGTGTCGGCGCAGCACTACTCGTTCGCCGTCGACGCGTTCGTCCGCATGGTGAGGGGGAGCGGAGCGGCCGAGTACGAGTTCTCGCTGCGTGAGACGCGCACCTGGGACATCATCGAGGACGTCCGGACGCTGCGCAGCGAGCTCGGCATCCTCTATCGGAACGACTTCAACCGGAAGGTCATCGACAAGCTGCTCCGGGACGCAGGTCTCGCGTTCCACCCGCTGTTCCTCGCCGAGCCGCACATCTTCGTCTCCCGGAAGAACCCGCTCGTTACCCGGGACCGCGTCGTTCTGGCCGATCTCG
>JASGDW010000122.1:0-21425 GCA_047606965.1 Microbacterium sp. | reverse complement strand
GCTCACCGTGGACGCGGCGCGTCGACGCCGGCGGCGGATGCTGCGGGACACCGCCGCGCGCTGAGGCGCACCGTCGAAGACCGCCCGGGCGCGCCCGTGGCGGTCTTCGACGTGTCCGCGCACCCGGATCCGCGTCGGGACTAGCCGATCCGCGTCGCGTCCGCAGCGATCCCTACCATCCGCGAGACGCGTTCTCGCTGGGAGAACACCTGCTGTTGCATGAGCGTGACGCCTGTGGTTCCCGTGAGGTGACCGGCTGGCGCCGTCGTCCCACGCGACAGCCACGAGGCTGCCGTCATCCCGTCACGAAGGAGTGACCTGTGCAGACACACGCCCCCACCCCCGTCCCGGCGACCTTCGCCGGCCGGCGACGCCTCGCGCGCTGGTGCTTCGCCGGCGCCCTCGTCGCCGGCTCCGTGCTCGCCGCGGCCGCGGCCGCCTACGCCTCCACCGGCAGCACCCTCACCGTCACGAGCGACGGCGTCACGATCTCCGAGAACACCTCGCTGACCGAGCTCGTCATCGAGGACGGCGGCACGATCACCATTCCCGACGGCAAACGGCTGACGATCCTCGTCAACGGCGTCGAGACGGCGCAGGCGTTCACCTCGGGCCTGGCCTCCGTCGTGACCCCGTCACTGGTCCCCGGCACCTACGACGGCAACGTGCAGCTCGTGCTCACGGACGCCTACGACTACACCACCCAGGGCACCACCTTCCAGCTGCGGCAGGCGCTGTACATCGGCGAGGACGGCGTCGACGTCGACAAGTCGGTGCTCGACAACATCTACGGCGGCAGCTTCTCCGACACCGAGGCCGACGGCGTCACGATCTCCTCCACCGGCGAGGGATACAACGGCATCGACATCCAGGACGCCGACTACACCATCAACGACGTCACGATCGACTTCACCGGCAACGGCCGGTTCGACTTCGCCGGCGCAGGCGCCGGCATCCGCGCCGCCGGCAGCGGCACGGTCGTCGTCGACGGCGCCGACATCACCACCCAGGGCGCCGTGCGCACCGGCATCGTCGCGATCGACGGCAGCACGCTCGTCGTGAAGGACTCCACCATCGCCACGAGCGACGGCACCCTGCCCGACGACTACGTGCTCGCCGGCGGGAACATGCGCTCGGTGCCGTGGACGCTGGGCCTGACCGGCAATGTGCGCGCCACGAACATGCTCGGCGAGAACACGCGGGCCACGTACCTGAACACCAGCGTGTCCTCCACCGGGTGGGGCGTGCTCTCCACCGACAGCACCTCGAACAGCTACCTCACCGCGATCAACACGACGCTGACCACCGAGGGCGACGGCTACGGCTCGTACGCCGACGGCCAGTCGGTGACCGACACGTTCCTGGGCACCACGTTCGACGTCGAGGACTACGGGGTGATCAGCACCGGCGGCACCGTGGTGTTCGACGACTCCGACCCCGAGGTCGTCAGCGAGATGAACGACAGCCTCAGCCTCGGCCTGACCGACGACGACATCGCAAGCATCACCGAGCAGCCCACCACGATCGAGTCCGACCGCTTCGGCGTCATGTGGCATGGAGGCGGGTCGACCAACATCGACGCGGGCAGCGTCACGGTCGCAGGTGCCACCACGATCCATACCGGCGAGACGGTGTTCCAGGACAAGGCCAACCAGGTCGAGGTGAACGTCGACGGCGCAGACGGCGCGAGCATCGCCTCCGACAGCGGCGTCATCTTCCAGCTCATGGAGAGCGACGATGCGGGCCTGACCGCCACGAGCTACACCGAGTCGAGCACGGAGGCGACCCGCAGCTCGTACGACGTGACGACAGCGCAGACGAAGGACGCCGTGCTCAACCTGAGCGACATCGACATCACCGGCGACTACTACAACGCGATCGTCGACACCTCGAAGAACCTCGTGCTCAACCTCACCGACGCGAGCATCACCGGCGTCGCCACCTCGAGCACGGCGGTCCACTCGCAGTCGACGATCACCTCGTCGGAGTGGTACCTGATCGGCGAGGTGACCAACACCCCGTCGGCCACCGTCAACAACGGCGTGATCGTCGACCTGGCCGGCGACTCGAGCTGGACCGTCACCGGGACCTCGTACATCACCTCCCTCACGGTCGGCGCCGACGCCACGCTGCAGGGCGCGGACGGCGAGGACCTGACGGTCACCGTCGACGGCGTCGCGACCACGGTCGAGCCCGGTGTCACCTACACCGGCGCGATCGTGCTGACCGTCGGCGACGACTCCTCCGCCACCGAGGCCACGATCGACACGACCACGGCGGTCACCAGCCGCACGATCGGGTCGTCCCAGTACCTCGTCGTCGCCGTCACCAACGACTCCGACGTGGCCGCCGACATCACCGTCGACACCGCCTACGGGTCGAAGACCTTCAGCGGCGTGCAGCCGGGCAAGACGGTCAGCGCCGCCGTCAACACGAAGCTCGCGTCGGTGCCCGCCGGAACGGTGACCACGACCGCCAGCGGCACCGTGGACGGCACCGCGGTGTCGACCACCACCACGACGGACTACGCCGCCATCGGCTGAGCGCCCCGCCATCACGACCAGGACCGCCCCGGGCACACCGCCCGGGGCGGTCCCCTGTCGTACGGGCGCGGCGCGCAGACGGATGTCCGACCGAGGCGGCCGCGGACCGACCTCGCGGCCGCCTACAGCGGCAGCTCCGCCAACGGGGCGTCCTGGGCGATCAGGAACCGTCCGTACGCCTCCCGGGTGCTCAGCGGGTCGACCGAACCGTGACGCGACAGGGTCTGCACGTCGCGCCAGTAGCGCTCGAACGGCGCGGACTCGGCCATCGCCTCCGCGCCGACTGCGCCCATCACGGCGTCCACGGCCGCGACGCTGTCGGCCGTCGCCCAGCCCGCGTCGACACGGCAGCGGGTACGGACGTCCGCGGACATCGGGCGACCGCTGCGGATGGCGGCATCCACCGTCCTCGCCGCCCGTACCAGATGCAGACGCGCGCCGGACAGATGCATCGCCGCATCCGACAGCTTCCCCTGGATCGTGGTCGACTCCCCGGCGACGCGGTATTTCGTGCCCGTCCACGGCCGCGACCGGGCGGCGGCGATCGCCTCCTCCAGCGCGCCGGCGGCGGCACCTACCACCGCGGCGGCCGGCGGGATCGCCAGCGCCGGGTCACGGCTGGGGCGCTCCACGTCGCGTTGCACCTGATCGTCGCTCACGAACAGGTCCTCCGCCGCGATGGTGTCGGCGCTCGCGGCGCGCAGGCCTGTCGCGCCCCAGGTGCGGTGGCGGGTCAGCTCGGCCATCGGCAGGTGGGTGCGGGCGATGCCCGGCGTCTCGCCCTCCGGGAGCACGAGCAGGACCCCGAGCCAGTCGGCGTGCGCGCTGCCGGGTATCGCGTTCCAACGGCCCGACACGAGGAACCCTCCCCGGACGCGGCGCACCTCGCGCGTCGGCGACGGGGCGAACGTGACGATCGACCCCCTGCCCGCACCGAGCACCCGCGCGTGGATGTCGGGTGCCGCCGCCGCCTGGGCGGAGGCGTATGCGTACGACCCGACCACCCATGCGGTCGAGGCATCCGCCTCGGCGAGGGCGGACACGGCCTCGCCGATCGTGGACCAGTCGGCGGCGCCGCCGTCGGCGGGCGGCGTTCCCAGCTGCAGCAGCTTCGCCGAGGAGAGCGCCGAGAGGATGGGGCCCGTGAGCCGGCCGTTGTGCTCGGCGGTCGCCGCATGCGCGCGCACGACCGGCAGGATCGCCCGCGCTCGCGTCGCGGGCGATGCGGGGCTCTGCGCCGCGACCGGAGACGGCGGGACAGAACGACTCATGGGCGATCGACCTCCTCGGGGTCGCGGGACCCCTGCCGCGCCCTCGCGATGCTTCCAGGATGCGGCCCCGGCGCCGATCGCGCATCGGGAACTGGACGATACCTGCTATCCCTCCGCGTCCGGACGGGTATCGCGGCGGGCGATGATACCCATCACCGCTGGGCACTTCCCATGCCTTCGCCACGATGATGTGCTGAGCGGACTGGCGAAGAGGCCAACCCGATCGGCGAGGAAGCCGCACCCGCGGCGCCCGCCCCGACACAGCAGGAGCATGTCGTGAAGAACATCAGCAAACTGGGCATCGCGGCCGTCGCCGCGGTGCTCGCCCTCAGCCTGGGAGGATGTACGACTGACTCGTCGAGCTCCTCCTCGAGCTCCGACAGTGACATCACCGAGGCGCAGCAGGAGGCCCTCGACGCCGCGTACGCGGGCTATGGTTCCGACCTGTCCGATCTCGCGTCCGTCGACGTCGCCAGCGACCAGTCGTTCTACGTCATCTCGTGCGGCGAGGCCGTCCCGAGCTGTCACCTCCCGGCCCAGGCCATGGTCGACGCGGCCGAGGCGGCCGGGTGGACCGCGGCGATCGCCGACGGCAACCTGAACTCCGGCGGCACCGGCTTCGCCGACGCCGTGAACCAGGCCGTCGCCGCCGGCGCCGACGTGATCGTGCCGATCGGCTTCCCCTGCGTCGCCGCGCAGACCGCGTTCACCGCAGCGACCGACGCCGGTGTGACCGTCATCGGCGGCGGCGGCGTCGACAACTGCGACCCCTCGGAGTGGGCGTCGATCCGCTACTGGCTGGAGGACGAGGACCCGGAGACGGGCATCTGGTACCGCCAGGCGGAGCTGCAGGCCGACTACGCGTACGGCAAGCTCGGCGACGACGTCAAGGCGATCGTCATCAACGCGACCGGCGGCCCGTGGGGTCAGTACCTCGTCGACGGCTTCAGCGAGCAGCTGGAGACCCTGGGCCTCGACCCCGACACCGCGGTCGTGGACACCGTGACCGTCAGTGACGAGGAGAACGGCGACGGCTCCTACGTGCAGAAGGTGCTGACCGAGATCCTCGCCCACCCCGAGGCGAACACGCTCATCATCCCGGTCGACGGCTACCTCACCGGCGGTCTGTCGCAGGCCATCGTCTCGGCGGGCCTGGACGACCAGCTCCTGATCATCGGCCGCTCGGGCGACGAGTCGGCGCTGGAGCTGATCGAGGCCGGCGACAGCGGCTTCGACGCCACCGTGGGCTACGCCTCGGAGTGGGGCGCCTGGGGCTCGATCGACACCGCCATCCGCGTGCTGGCCGGTGAGGACCCCGCCTACATCGGCGAGCAGATCCAGATCGTCGACGCCGACAACAACATGCCGTCCTCGGGCGACTACGTCGGTGACGTCGACTTCAAGGCGGCGTTCGAATCCGCGTGGGGAGTCGACTGACGCCGGCGGTCATACGCCAGGGGTGACACCCGCAACCATGCACGGGGATGTCCCCGGACCGTGAGGTCCGGGGACATCCCCGTGCATGGCGCCACCGGCGGAACCCGGCCGATGACAGGCATCTGAGCCGCAAGGTTCCGCCCGATCGGTGGCGATGATTACATAGTCACCGGCCGGGCTACGCGCCGGTCTCCGACGAAGGAGTCGTCACCGTGACCACTGTTCAGACCACCACCGAGCACGTGCTCGTCCTCCACGACGTGGACAAGCAGTTCGGCGGCACGCGCGCCCTGCGGAAGGCGTCGCTCGCGGTGCGACCGGGCACCGTGCACGCGCTGCTGGGCGGCAACGGCTCGGGCAAGAGCACCTCGATCAAGATCCTCGCGGGCGTGTACAACGCCGACGGCGGAGAGCTCGAGATCGGCGGCGAGCGACGCGACCTGCGCACCTGGACCGCGCAGGACGCCCACAACGCCGGCCTCCGCTTCGTGCACCAGGACCTCGGCCTGTTCGAAGAGCTGTCCATCGCCGAGAACTTCGGCCTCGACACCGGCTTCCCCACGACGAGGCTCGGCAACATCAGATGGCGCGAGCTGGAGTCCGA
The DNA here is from genome assembly GCA_047606965.1 of Microbacterium sp. Taxonomy (GTDB): domain Bacteria; phylum Actinomycetota; class Actinomycetes; order Actinomycetales; family Microbacteriaceae; genus Microbacterium. Next base: position 15,570 of record JASGDW010000122.1, on the reverse strand, counting down.
GGTCGCCGCGGTCCTGGCCGAGTACGACCTCGACGTCGCGCCCGGCCACGCCGTCGCCGAGCTGCGACCCTCCGACCGCACCATGGTCGCGATCGCCCGCGCGTTGCGCGGCAGCAGCGACGGCGAGCGCCGCATCCTGATCCTGGACGAGCCCACCGCCTCGCTGGCGGCGGCGGAGTCGGCCCTGCTGCTGGAGAAGGTGCGGCGTCTGGCCGACCGCGGCCAGACGGTCGTCATGGTCAGCCACCGCCTGCAGGAGGTGCTCGACGTCGCCCACGATTTCACCGTCTTCCGCGACGGCAAGGTCGCGGGCACGCTCGTCGACGCGCACCCCACCGAGGACGAGCTCATCTCGCTCATGGCCGGCGGTCTCACTGTGGCGCTGGAGCCGACGGGCGAGCGGTCGCACACGCACGGCGCGCCGACCCTCGTGGTGGAACGGCTGGAGTCGGGGCCGCTGCGCGATGTCACCCTGACCGTGCACGAGGGCGAGATCCTCGGCATCGCGGGCCTGCAGGGCTCGGGCCGCAGCTCGCTGCTGCAGGCGCTGTTCGGCGTGCACCGGCCCTCGGGCGGCACCGTCACGCTCGGCGGGGCGCCGTTCGCCCCCGCAGACGTGCACGAGGCGATGGCGGCCGGTGTCGGCATGGTCCCGGAGAACCGGGTGCGCGAGGCCGCGTTCATGGACCTCACCGTCAGCGACAACCTCGCGATGGCGGTGCTCGACGAGAACTTCACCGGCGGGCGGATGCCGCGCGAACGCGAGCGGAAGGCGGCGCGCGAGCTGATCTCGCGCTTCGGGGTGAAGGTGGCCGGGGCCGACGCGCTGTTCAGCTCGATGTCCGGCGGCAACCAGCAGAAGGTCATCATCGCCCGCTGGCTGCAGCGTCAGCCCCGGCTGCTGCTGCTGGACGAGCCGACGCAGGGCGTCGACGTGATGAGCCGCGCCGACATCTACGAGACCATCCGCGTCGCCGCCCGGCAGGGCTGCACCGTCGTCGTCGCCTCGAGCGACATGGCCGAACTGCACGCCCTGTGCGACCGCGTGCTCATCCTCGCCCGCGGCCGGATCACCGGCGAGGTGCTCGCCGGTGAGACCGACGTCGACGGCCTCGTCTCGCTCGTGCTCCGCGAGCCGAGCACCCGCCGCACCATCTACGACCCCCTGCCCGACTCCGAAAGGACGAAGACGTCATGACCACCCCCGCCCCGGCACCGCCGACCGATACCGTCGTCGTCGCGAAGCGCCCGTCGCCGGTCACGGCGTTCTTCGAGAAGTACACCCTGATCATCATCACCCTCGTGGTGATCGGCTTCTTCGCGGTGTACCCGGGAACGAGCACGCAGTTCCTCACCGTGACGAGCCTGAACACGGTGCTGACGAACATGCTGTGCCCGCTCATGGTCGCCCTCGCGGCGCTGTTCCCGTTCGTCGCCGGGTACATGGACTTCTCGGTCGGCGCGACCGCCGCGTTGATCTGCGTGCTCTCCGCCCGCCTCATGGACGTCACCGTCAACGGCTTCGGCTGGCCGGTGTGGCTGGCGGTGATCCTGCCGATCATCGTCTCGCCGGTCATCGGCATCGTGAACGGCTTCTTCGTCACCCGGATGAAGATGAACCCCTTCGTCACGACGCTCGGCATGTCGCTTTTCCTCTACGGCATCTCGATGCTGTGGACCGGGGGTCAGCGTCTCTCCGCCCCCGCCGGCTCCTTCGTCGCGACCTTCAACAACACGAAGCTGCTCGGGCTGCCCGTGCCGGTGTACGCCGTGTTCGTCGTCGCGCTCGTCGTCTGGTACGTGCTGACGCACACGCCGTACGGACGTTCCCTGTACGGCATGGGCTCCAGCACCCCGTCGGCGCGCCTGGTCGGCATCCGCGTGGACCGCAACCTCTGGCTGGCGTTCGGCATCGCGTCCTTCCTCGGCTCCTTCGCCGGCATCCTGCAGCTGGTGCAGGTCGGCAGCGCCACCGCCAGCGACGGCGGCTCGCTGCTGTTCAAGGGCATCACGTTCATCTTCCTGTCCGCCACCGCGATCACCCCCGGCTTCTTCAACGTGTGGGGGGCGGTCATCGCCGGCATCCTGCTCTCGGTCTCGGTCACGGGCCTGACGTTCATGGGGTACGCGGGCTGGACCACGAACGTGTTCAACGGCGTCGCCCTGATCACGGCCGTCGCGCTGTCGACCTACCTGGGGCGCAAGAAACGCAACGGCTGACCGTCGGGACGGTCCTCGTCGTCGGGGCGGGCCCGGGCGGACTGGCGGCGGCCATCGCCCTGGCCCGCTGCGGCGTCGCGGTGCAGGTCGTGGAGATCGAGCCCGGGCCGACGGCCGCCGGCGTCGCCGTGAACGTGCAGAACTCGCCGCTGCGCGCGCTGGCGACGCTCGGGGTGATCGAGGACATCGTCCGATGCGGGCACAGCACCGCGACCGTGCACCTCCTCGACGCCGACGGTGTCCCGGTCGCGCCGCCGCTGCGCCCCACGCCGCTGGTGCCCGGCTACCCGGGGTCGGTCGAGGTGCGCCGGACGGATATGGCGCGCATCCTGGAAGCGGCGGCTCTGCGGGCCGGGGCGGAGATCCGGTACGGCACGAGCGTGACGGTGCTCGAGGACGACGGAGACCGGGTGCGGGCGACGTTCACCCACGGCGGCCGAGGCGACTACGACCTCGTGATCGGCGCGGACGGCATCCATTCCCACGTGCGGGACCTGGTGTTCGGCCCGCAGGACGCTCGCCTGCGGTACAGCGGCCAGTGCATCTGGCGCGCCGAGGCCGAGCGCGGCGACGTCGACGAGCTGATGATGCTGTCCGGTCCGGCGGGCAAGCTCGGCCTGCTGCCGCTGACCGGTGAGCGCATGTACGTGTACCTCCTCAAGGACTTCGCCTCGCCGCCGCCCCGCGACCGGCTCGGCGACGTGGACGCCGCGCTGCGCGCCGCCCTGTCAGGCTTCCGGGGACCGGCTCTCGGGGTCGCGGACCGTCTGGCGCCCGGCGCCGACTTCCGCGCTCTGCACAGCCTGATGATGCCCGCGCCGTGGTTCCGCGGTCGCGTGGTGCTCATCGGGGACGCCGCGCACGCCACCACCCCGCACCTGGCGTACGGGCTGGGTCTGGCGGTGGAGGACGGCCTCGTGCTGACCGAGTCGCTGGAAGGCGCGGACGACCCGGACGCCGCGCTGAGAGGGTTCATGAGACGGCGCTACGATCGCTGCCGCCTCGTGGTGGAGAACTCCCGGCGGCTCTCGGAGTGGGAGCAGCGGCCACCGGCGGATCCGGCGGCGCCGGCGCGGCTGATGAGCGAGTCGATGACGATCCTGACACGCCCGCCGTGACGGTGCGCCGCGTTTTCATAGGCGCGTTTCCTACACTGTGGCCAGACACCCGAGTCTCCGCCGAGACGACTGACACGCCCAGGGAAACACAGCGCCGTGACCGACTCCCGCAAACTCGACTTCAACCTGATCGTCGTTCTCGACGCGCTGCTGAGCGAACGCAACCTGACGCGCGCGGGGGAGCGCGTGGGCATGACCCAGCCGGCCGTCAGCGGCGCGCTCGCCCGGCTGCGGGAGATCTTCGACGACCCGCTGCTCGAGCGCGAAGGACGCGGATTCGTCCTCACCCCCCGTGCCGAGTCGCTGATCCCGGTCATCGCGGAGTCGATGAACGAGGTGGCCCGGGTCTTCGACGTGCTGCCGGAGTTCGATCCCGCGGTCAGCGCCCGCACCTTCGAGGTGGCGGCATCGGACTACGTCCTCTCGGAGATCACGAGCCCGCTGCTGCGACTGCTCGAGCGCGATGCGCCCCATACCCGGGTGGCCTTCTCCGGGCTTCCCGTGGACGCCGTCATCTCGCCCATCGATCTGCTGCGCACGGACGTGACAATCGTCGGCACCGGCCGGGGCGTGCCCGGCAAGCGCGCGTCGCTGTTCTCGGACCGCTTCGTCTGCGTCGTGGACGCGGCCAACCCGATGCTCGTCGACGGCGCGCTGTCGCTGGCGGCGCTCGGCCGGCTGCGGCACGTCCGCTCGGCGTTCGGCGCGTCCACGCACATCGACGACATGCACAGCGCGGCCGGCCTCGTCCCGCAGGTGGCGGCGACCGTGCAGGGGTTCCTGACGGTGCCGTTCACGGTCGCCGGCACCCCGTGGGTCGGCTGGGTGCCCGAGCGCACCGCGAACCGCTACGCCGCGGCGCTGGGCCTGGTGATCGCCCAGACGCCCATCGCGCCGAGCGTGCTGATCGAGGCGGCGCACTGGCATCCCTCGAAATCCGACGACCCCGCACTGCAGTGGCTCGTCGGGGAGTTGCGCGCCGCCGCCGAGCTGGTCGAGTTCGGCGACGCGGGCTGACATCGCTCGACAGGGCGTCCGTGGACCTCACGGATATCAGGTGTTCGCCGATCCGGCAAGCGTTCCGGCCCAATATCACCCATCGCCTCACCTTTCCTTAACCTCGGGCCGATGTTTCTCATAGGAACGAGGGGGACGAAGCCGTCCTGCGCCGACGATGACGCATCCCCACGGAAAGGAACATCATGATCCCCTCGACGACGAAACTCCGCCGATCCGCCTGTGCCAGGGTGCAGACGAGACACGTCGTGTTCGGCGCCGTGGTGGCTGCCGCGCTCCTCGGCGCGCCGGCCGCGGCGCTCGCCGACGATGACACGCTCACCGTCGCCGCGGGCGAGACGTACGAGGTGACCTCCACGATCGAGCTCGACTCGCTCGTCGTCGAGGAGGGCGGCACCCTGACGGTGCCGGACGGCTACATCCTCACTCTCACCGTCGACGGCGTCGAGCAGGGGCAGGTCTTCGACGCGTGGCCGGCGGTCACCTCGTCCATCCAGGCCGGCACCTACAGTGGGGACGTCGTGCTGACCGTCGCGGTGGAGCACTCGCTCACGTCGAGCGAGCTCTCCTTCCCGCTCCGGCAGGGTCTGTACGTCGATGCCGACGGCGTGAACGACGACTACTCCGTCGCGTCGAGTCTGCTCGGCGCGACCACGCTCGACGACGCGACCGCGACGGACCTGAACATCACGTCGACCGGCGAGGGATTCGGCGGTGTCTGGGTCGACGGCGGCGACTACACGCTGAACGATCCCGTCATCTCGCTCACCGGCAACGGCCGGAATGACTTCGTCGGGCTCGGCGCCGGGATCGTCGCCAACGACGGGGCGACCGTGACCGTCGACGGCGCGGACATCGACACGGCTGGCGTCGTGCGCACGGCGCTCGTGGCCGAGGGTGACGGGTCGAGCCTGATCGTGAAGAACTCCGACATCTCGGTGTTCGGCGGCACGCTGCCGGACGGCTACATCACGAACACGTCGCTCGACTACATGGAGGACGCCCCCTGGACCCTCGGGATCAACGGCACGGCGCGGGCGACCAACCTGCTGGGCACGGGCACCAAGGCGACCTACATCAACACATCCGTCTACGCCGACGGCTGGGGCGTGCTCTCGACCGATTCCGGCTCGGGCAACTATCTCACCGCGATCGACAGCACGCTGACCACGGGCGCATCCGGCTACGGCACCTACGCGATCGGCAACGCCACCGAGGAGCTGCTGGGCACCACGTTCGATGTCGCCGACTACGCCACGATCGTCTACTTCAACGACGGGGCGACCATACATTACGGCGACAGCGACCCGGACACGGTCGCCGCGCTGAACGAAAGCCTGTCACTCGGACTCAGCGACGACGAGCTCGCCGCCATCCCCGAGCAGTCCACGACGGTGAACTCCGGGAAGGTCGGCGTTATGCTCCCCGGGGCCGGGAACGTCGTCGTCGACGGCGGCACGACCTTCCACACGGTCGGCGCGGTCTTCCTCGACAAGGGAGCGGACACGATCACCGACATCTCGGTCGACGGCTCGGAGGGCGCATCCCTCGCCTCCGACGAGGGCACGATCCTGCAGATCATGGAGAGCGACAATGCCGGCGCGGAGAACGTCGAGTACGACGGTGCCACCATCGCGTCGCGGGAGGACACGACCTACACCGACACCGGCGAGGTCGACGAGGACACGTCCTGGGATCTGACCAGCACCGACACGGCGTCGCAGACGGAGTTCTCGCTGACCGACTCGTCCGTGACGGGCAACTTCTTCAACGGGGCGCGCGACCCGAAGAACCTGGTGCTCACCCTGACCGACAGCACCGTCGACGGGCTCATCACCTCGAGCTCGACGTCGCACCGTGGCATCACGACGATCACCCGGGCGGACTGGGACCAGGTCAGCGTGGTCGACAACGTGGCGTCCGCGCCGATCAACAACGGCGTGATCCTGGACCTGGAGGGTTCGACCTGGAACGTCACCGGCACCTCGTATCTGACGAGTCTGACCACCGACGAGGGCTCGGTGATCGCCGGCGTGGACGGGCGCGACGTGAGCATCACGGTCGACGGCGTGGAGACCGCCATCGAGCCGGGCGTGACCTACACGGGTGAGATCGTGGTCTCGCTCGCCGAGCCCGCCATCGAGACGACGACCACGGTCAGCGCTCGCCTGGTCGGCTCGAACGAGTACCTGATCGCGAGCGTCACGAACGACTCCGACGTCACCGCCGACATCACGGTCTCGACCCCCTACGGCGACAAGGCCTTCACCGACGTCGCCGCGGGGAAGACGGTGAGCGTCGCGTTCAACTCGCACCTGTCGGCGCTGCCGGCCGGGACGGCGTCGGTCACGGCCACCGGCACGGTCGACGACGAGGAAGTCACCACGACCACCACGACCGACTACGACGCCGTGGGCTGAGCGCCTGCCCGCACACGCGGACGCACCGCCCACGAGAACGTGCGCGGTGCGTCCGCGTGGGCGGTGCGTCCGTGTGTGCGGGCAGGCGGCCTCAGTGCGGGATGCCGAGGTCGCGGGTGTTGCCGTCGAGGTCGGTGTGCACGAACGAGTTGTAGGCGACGAGGATGTCGGTGAACCGCTCGGTCTCGTCGAGCTCGTACATGATGAGGCCGTCGAACTCGAAGGTCTCGTCCTTGCGCACCGGTCCGAACAGCGACTGGTCGGCGTCGTGCTTGGCGACGAACACGGTGTTCATCTGGATGGCGGCGCGGCGGGCGTCGGAGACGAACCGGGGCACGGTGAGCCTCTCCCGGAAGTCCGGCCAGATCAGGTCGTTGTAGTGGTGCTTCATCCCGGCGATCCCGGTGAACTCCAGGGTGCCGTTCCTCATGTGCATGTCGCCGGCGAGGTAGTCCTCGAAGGCGGTGTCGTCCTCGGCGTTGAAACGGCGGATGTACTCACGGAAACGCTCTTCGCGCACGAGATGTCCCTTCGACGGTGAACGGTGTGCTCCGACGCTACGGTCACGGACGCCGTCGCGGAACGCGTACAGACGCGTAGGAGGTATCCGTCACCGGCTCCCGGCGACGCGCGTGGACAACTGGGGGGCATGGGCGAGCAGGATCCGGCCGAGTTCCGCGATCCGCTCCGGTGCGAACCGGAACTGCACCCCGGTCAGGCTCAGCGCCCACCGCGGGTGCCCCTGAGGTGCCGGATCCTCCGGATCCCCCCGCGAGACTCCGCGGATGTCACGAAGACGGGTGCCGAACGTGACCTACGTGACCTCTCAGGGGAGGGTTGAGGGCATGAACCCGGACGACGTCGTCATCGTCGCAGCGGCGCGCACGCCGCAGGGCCGGCTGAAGGGGCAGCTGGCCTCCTTCTCCGCTCCGCAGCTGGGCGCGTTCGCGATCGCCGGCGCTCGGGCGGGGCCGGATCCCGGTGGCCGCCGTGGACGCCGTGCTCGCCGCCCGCTCCCGCCGACGCGCCGCCGCAGCCTACGAGGCCGGCGTCTTCGAGGCCGAGATCGTGCCGGTCGAGGTGCCGCAGCGCAGGGGCGACCCGGTCGTGCTCACCCGCGACGAGGGCATCCGGCCGGAGACGACCGTCGAGACGCTCGCGGGGCTCCGCCCCGCGTTCCCCGACGGAGGCACGATCACCGCGGGCAACGCCTCGCAGATCTCCGACGGCGCCTCGGCCGTGGTGCTGACGACACGCTCGCACGCCGACGCCTCCGGCTGGCCCGTGCTGGCGGTGCGTCGGCGCCTCCGGCCAGGTCGCCGGCCCGGACAACGTGCTGCACGCCCAGCCGACCCGCGCGATCGCGGCGGCGCTGGGCAGGCAGGGCATCGCCGCATCCGACCTCGACGTCGTCGAGATCAACGAGGCGTCCGGCGCCGTGGTGGTGCGCTCGCAGCGGGAGCTCGGCCTGCCCGACGACGTCGTCAACCCGCACGGCGGCGGCATCGCGATCGGGCACCCCGTGGGCGCGAGCGGCAACCGGCTCGTCGTCCACGTCGTGCACGAGCTGGTCCGTCGCGGCGCCGGCACGGCCGCGGTGGCCCTGTGCGGGGGCGGCGGGCAGGGCGACGCCCTGATCCTCACCCGCTGAGGGGCAGGTCAGCGGGTGGTCGCACCCAGCTGAGAAGCATGTCAATGGATGGGCGGTGCGAGGCTCGGCAGCATCGACCCGAGGTCGTCGAGGAATGAAGGTAGGGCCAGCAGAAGAAGGAACCCCACCGCCTGTCTCAACTCGCGGTGACGGCGGGTCCTGATCCTCGAGGTGCTCCGGGCGAACCGCGCCCTATAGTCGCGACGGCTGCAATTGAGGTGTTCGTATGAGTTCTGCACCTCCATACCTATGCGTTGCGCGATCAGGTCGGTCGTTCGCCCCACTTGTCTTGCCAGAGCGGGCGATGCGAACTGACGCGTTCGGTGAACGCCTGTCTGCATGCCTTTCAGCCGAAAAGCGTGCGGCTCCGGCGCCCAGCGCTCTTCGACGTAAGGAATGCCAGCGGTCAGAGACGCCACGGTCAACGCGAGTCCCTTGAGGCCGGCGACGTTCTTCATCTGCAGATGGATGAACGACAACCCGTTATCGAACAGGCCTCGACGTTCGACGTCGTTGCGCAGTTGTCGTTCGTCTTTTGAGACGATCGCCAATATGCCGGCAGCCCGTACCCGTGGGTAGAGGTCTACATCGTCGACTCCGGTGACGTCGAGCGAGTGCGCTGTCTCGAATTCGTGCCGTGCACCGAAGAGTGCCCGCAGCGGCTCGACCGCCTTCGCGGGCATGTTCTCGTCGAGGAACAGCTTCATCTCAAGCCGCGACCGGTTCCCGCCAGTTCGGAAGGGAGCGTGCAAAGTCGAGAGCGTCCGACGCCGATTCTGCATCGACGCTCGGATAGTAATCACCAACCTCGCGGGGCGCGACCGTACCATCCGCCAACAGATCGGCGATGACGTCATAGGGCACCCGTGTGCCTTCGATCGTCGGCCAACCGCCGAGGCGTTGCTCGCGAACCTGCAGATGTGGGCGAGGGCGGCGTAGATCGACGACCTCCCCGCGACCAGACACGAACGAGTCCATGACGTCCGCGAGTGTTGCCATGATGCCGTGGCCCGGTCGGTTCACCAGATCGATCTCCGAGCCGTCAGCAGCCCGCAGGGCAATGGTCGACCCTTCAGAGACGAGCGCATACGAGGCTGGATGTTCTGTGAGATCGAGCGCCGGCAGCATCGCAAAAGCCTTCCTTACCCGCTGCAGCGGCTCGTCCTTGCGTAGCTTGACGACAGTCCGGAGTGCGAGGATGTCGCGGAACGAATACAAGATCGGACGGCCGTTCGAGTTCACTTCCGGGACGAGCAATCCCGTCTTCCGCCAATGGCTCAACTGGCGCTCGGAGGCGCCCGATAGCACTGACGCCAACGCGACATTGAACGGCATCCACATCACCTCTTCCCGACGAATGCTAGACCGAGACCGGTTCGAAGGCCGGATTCTCCTCCGTCCCTTCGTGCGGTGCCCGCGGCGGTCGCCATCTGAAAGACATCATGCTCACCCGATGCCAATCCGATGCCCGTCACCGACGACTCGTCGAGGCTGGCGCGTCGACGCGGGGATCCGTGGTTCCGGTCAGGACGGTATTGTCCTCGCCTCCTCGGACACGAGTACGGCAGTCCCCTGCCGGTGGGCGTCATCGTGCAGATCGAGTGTGACTTCGAAGTGGCGTGATCTTCCCGGGAGGTGATCGCTGCAATGTCGTCGGGCGGGTCGAGGTCGCCGAGCGTGAACGGCACGGGGCCGGTCCCGGACGAATCCGGGACCGGCCCCGTCTCAGGGGTGCGGTCGGCGCTGCCTGCCGCGGACCGTCTCAGCCGCGGGCGCGACGCAGACGGCGGACGGCGACGATCGCTGCGCCGAGCAGGAGCAGCACCAACGCGCCCAGAGCGACCCCACCGGCGGGGAAGTCGGATCCGGTCGTAGCCAGCGAGGAGGTGCTGGTGCTGGTGCTGGTCGTGGACGCGGCGGTCACCGTCAGGTCGGCGTAGACCGCGGTGCTCGTCGCCGGGAGGAGCTCGACCTGGTGCGCACCGGCCTCGGTCGACGACGGGATCGTGACCGTCAGCGAGTAGGTGCCGTCCGCGCCGGCGACGCCGGTCGCGAGCTGCACCGGGTCGGAGTGCAGCCAGATCTCGTAGCTCTCGCCCGCGTCGAGGCCGCTGCCGGAGACGGTGACCGTGTCGCCGGCGACGACCGTGCTCGGGGAGAGCGCGATCGTCGGCACCGTCGCGGTGACCTCCAGGGTCGCCTCGCCCGAGGAGCCCTCGAACCCGGAACCCGTCGCGTAGGTCGCGGTCACGGTGTGCGAGCCGACCGCGAGGTCGGAGGGCAGGGTGACGCTGGCGGTGCCGTCGGCGGCGAGGGCGGCGGTGCCGACCTCGGTGCCGTCGACGCTCACGGTGACCTCGCCCGTCGGGGTCGCGTCGTCGGCGGCGACGGTGACCGTCGCGTCGGCGGCGGTGCCCTCGGCAACCGAGTCGGAGGACAGCGAGACCGTCGTGGTCGTCGGGACCAGGTCGGCGATCGTCACGACGATCGGGTCGCCGTAGGTGCCCGTGTAGGTCTCGCCGGCGGTGAGCTCCGAGGGCGAGACGGGCGTGCTGCCGATCGTGCCGCCGGAGAGCGTCACGGCGCGGCCGTCCACGCCGACGATGCTCGAGGTCGCGTCGGTCGTGAGGCTCGTGAGGTACGAGGTTCCGGTCACGGTCCACGTGGAGCTGTCCGCGAGGCTCACGATGACGCCGTTGTTGACGGGGGTCGTCGCCGTGTTGGTCACCTCGCCGATGTTCGTGTAGCCCTCGCCGTCGTCGTAGGAGATGGTCGCCACGTCGTGCACCGAGGTGCTGGAGGTGATGAGGCCTGCGACCGCCGAGCCGTCGAGGTTCAGGACGAGGTTCTTCGGCGTGTCCTCGTAGACCGCGTTGTAGAAGTCGCCCTCGACGGAGAGGCCGGTGAGGTTCACGATCGCGGGGTTGTCGGTGCTCGTGCTGGTCAGGTCCCAGCTCGTGTCCCTGGTCGCCGTGGCGGTGGGGTCGGCGTAGACCGGGTCGGTGTAGACGGAGGTCGTGCTCAGGCCGCCCGGGTCGTCGCTCTCCATCAGCTGGAAGATGACGCCCGTGTCGCTCTGGACCGTGGCGCCGTCCGAGCCGTCGATGTTGAGCGTCATGCCGCTCGCCTTGTCCTGGAACGTCGTCTCGCCGGTGTGGATCGCGGTGGCTCCGTCGATGTTGACGGTGCCGGCGGCGATGTCGCTGCTGCCGCCGCCGTGCCACATGATGCCGAACCGGCCCGAGTCGATCGTCGTGGCCGCGTCCTGCACGTCGGCGATGTCCTCGTCGGTCAGACCGAGGTCGTTGGCCTCGTTGAGCGCCGTGACGGCCTCCTGGCTCGCGTCGCCGATGTTGATCGTCCCGCCCGTGCTGATCACGCCGTAGTCGTCGACGTCGAAGGTCGTGCCGAGGAAGTTGTCGGTCACGCTCGAGCCGTCGGCGTACGAGCCGTAGCCGCCGTCGAGCGTCGTCACGGTGGTGCCGATCGAGGTGAGGATGCTGTCCGAGGTCGAGTCGGTGGAGAGCACACCCCAGTTCTGGGACGAGACGTCGTCGTTGAGGTAGGTCGCCTTGGTGCCGCTGCCGACCATGTTGGTCGCGCGCACGTTTCCGGTCAGGCCGAGCGCCCAGGGCACCTGCCGCATGTTGGGCGGCGGGGACAGCGTGTAGTCGTCGGGCAGCACGCCGTCGTAGGTGACGATGGTCGAGTCCTTGACCACGGCGGTGGCGCCGTCGGTGACGACGATGCCGGAGCGGACGGCGCCGGTGTTGTCGATGTCGGCGCCGTCGACGCGCACGCTCGTGCCACTGTTGGCGGCGCGGATGCCGGCGGCGATGCCCGCGAAGTCGAGGCGGCCGTTGCCGTCGAAGGAGATCGTCGGATCGTTGATCGAGTAGTCGCCGCCCTCCACGTCGATGCCGGCGAAGCCGTCGCCCGTCGAGGCGATGGTCACCCCGTCGGCGCTGTCGTCGTCGTAGCTGCCGCCCGTGATCGCCTGGGTGACGGAGCCGTCGTCGACGATGCCGGAGGAGTCGATCTCGAGAGCCTGCCGCAGCGGGAACGTCGTGCCGAACAGCGTGTACCACAGCGTCGTGGTGACCACGAGCTGCACGCCCGTGTCGGAGGAGCTCTCGTAGGTGCCGGGCACGAGGGCGGGGGCTGCCGTGCTCGTGCCGTCGTAGTACTGGCCCGTCTCGACGCCGTCGACCACGATGCTCAGCGAGTCGTCGTCGGGCACCTCGATCGCCGAGGTGGAGTCGGTGATCACGAGCTTCTGCAGCGACGTCGTCTCGGTGAGGGTGCACGTCACGCCGGAGCCGACGGTGAGCGTGCCGTCGGTGATCGTGCTGTCGTCGGTGCAGGTGACCGTGTCGGACGCCGCGAAGGCGGGCACGATGCCCGTCGACGCTCCGACGACGGCGGCGACGGCGACCGCCGAGAGCGCGGCAGTTCGGCGGCGTAGCTTCGTGGTGCCGCTGGGTGCAGCGTGGGGACGGGAGTGGGTCATGTGGTTCCTTCCGCGGCGGCGCACGGCGCCGAGACGACAATGTCGCCTTCATCCAAAGGCTCATGGTGTTCCCAGCAGAACCTCAGGTCATCGATACGTCGTATGGATGATGCGGGGGTAGCGCGGTGCCGAAAGCCGTGCAACGACTCGGCTGAGCCCGCACGAGAGCGGCCGGTTCAGGCTGCCCCGGCCAGGCCGGCGCCCACCGCATCCAGCCACCGCGAGAGCGAGGCGCGCGCCTCGGGGGTGTCCGGGTAGCGGCAGCGCAGGTGCATGCCGGAGTCGTCGACGACGAACCACACCATGACCCCGTCGGTCTCGATCACCGCCGACACCCAGTACGGGTCGGATGCCGGGGGCGCGGCCACCGGCAGCCGCCGCAGGTCCAGCCACGACACCGCGAACATGCCCGGCGCCTGCGGCATCCCGCCGTACGGCGCCAGGATCGGCGCGAGCGGGTGCGAGCCGAGGATCAGCGCCTGCTTCAGCGCCGCGGCGCACGCCCGCGGGGCAGGGTCGTCGCACTCGATGACGGCGTTCGTGATGAACCAGCCGACCGCGTCGTGCCAGCGCTGTTCGTTGCGGCTGTGCACCGGGAACACCGCGCGCAGCGGGGCGCCGGCGAGCTCCCGCGTCACGCGGGTGAGCACCGACAGCGCGAGCGCGGTGACCCGCACGCCCGCGGCGTCCGCATGCGCGCCGAGGCGTCGCACGCCGTCGGCGTCGAGCACGTCGCGCACCTCGACGACCTCGGGGCGGGGGGCCGACACGTCGCCCAGCGGCAGCGGGAACCGCGGCATGACGCCGCCTTCGGCGTCGAGCACGCGGTGCCACGCCTCCTGCACCGCGGCGGGGGCGGCGGGGGCCGCCGCGAGCAGCGCGGTGTGCTCGTCGAAGCCGGCGACCGGCTCCGCGAGCGTGTCGCCGCCGAGGGCCGCGCTCAGGTCGCGCGCCAGGACGAGCAGCGACCACATGTCGACGTGGGCGTGGTCGGAGCCGACGATGACGACCGGGCGGGGGTCGGCCGCATCCGCGTCCGGGATCACCAGGCACAGCCGGTGCGAGGGCTCCGTGAACGGGCGGCAGTGCGTGTCGAAGACCTCGCGCACGACCTGGGCCCCCGTGCGGCCCGGCGCCACAGGATGCCGCCGCCACACGCCCGGACCGATCTCGGCCTCGTGCAGCCGCACCTCGCCGGCCGACGTGCGGGAGAACACGGTGCGCAGCGTGTGGTGGCGGTCGAGCACGCGGCGCCAGGCGGCGGCGAGCCGCGCGGGCTCGGCACCCGGCATCCGGAGCGAGATCGCCATCCACGAGCCCGGCCGGTCCCCGGCGCCGACGTGCCGGCCCTGGTCGAACGACACCGGCAACGGCCGATCGGCGTGCGGCGCGACGCTGACGTCGTAGCTGTGCACGCTTCCCGTCGGCAAGGGGAGCTGCGCGATGTTCGTGAGCCGCATGGCGCCGTAGTCTATGGGTCTCGGATGACGGGCGACGACACGGGGTGGGGATGTACGAGATCGAGATCCGCGGGGTGCCATTGCGCTACGACATCTCCGGCGACGAGGGCCCGCTGGTCGTCCAGCTGCACGGGCTGACCTCGAGCCGCGGCCGCGACGCGCAGCTCGGCCTGGACCTCGGACGCGCGCTGCGCGAGCACCGCGTGCTGCGCTACGACGCTCGCGCGCACGGGGCGTCGGGCGGGTCGACGGATCCCGCCGACTACGGCTGGGACGCCCTCGCCGCCGACCTCCTCGCGCTGCTGGACGCCGTCGCGCCGGGGGAGCGGGTCCACGCCGTCGGCCCGTCGATGGGCACGGGCACCCTGCTGCACGCTGCGGTCACCGACCCCGGCCGGTTCCGCAGCCTGACCCTGGTCACCCCGCCCACGGCGTGGAAGACCCGGACGCTGCAGGCGGAGGTGTACCGGGCCAACGCCGACGTCGTCGAACGCGCCGGCATCTCCGCCCTGCTCGAGCTCGGTCACACCGCCCCCGTGCCGCCGGCGCTCGCCTACGCCCCCGAGACCCGGCCCTCGGTGCCGGCCGAACTGCTCCCGATCGTCATGCGCGGCGCGGCGGCCACCGATCTGCCGCGCAAGAAAGACATCAAGCGCATCACCGCCCCGACGCTGATCCTGGCGTGGACCGGGGACCGGACGCATCCGCTGAAGACGGCGCGCACCCTGGAGGGGCTCATCCCGGACAGCCGCCTGGTGATCGCGCGCAGCCCGTACGGGGTCATGGCGTGGCCCGGGCTGTTCGCCGAGCACGTGACGATGGTGCGGTGAGCGGCGGGCCCCGTATGCGGCGGACGCACAGCCCACGCCGATACCCTGCCCGGGTGATCGTGTCCACGCGCGTGCTGGTCGGGCTGTCGGTGTGGCTGCTGGGCGGCTTCGCCGTCGCGATGGCGGTGCTGCCGTTCGTCGGGTCCGGCTCCCCCGCATGGCTGCTGCCGGCCGCGCTGACGGTGCTGGCGGCGTCCATCGCGGGCCCCGTGATCGTGTTCGGATGGCTGCTGGGCCGCGTCTTCGCCCGTCACGGCGGCTGGATCGGGGCGCTCGCCGCGACCGGCGTGGCCGTCGGCGCGGGCGCGCAGACCGGGGATCTGCCGTGGCTCGCGCTCGGCGGG
>JASGDW010000121.1:0-3005 GCA_047606965.1 Microbacterium sp. | reverse complement strand
GGTCGCGGCGTAGGAGGCCGCCGGCCCGGCGATGTGCACGACGCCACGGTGGCCGAGTCCGAGCAGATGGGAGATCGCGGCGGCGGCCCCTCCGGCGTGGTCCGTCTCGACGCCGCCGAAGCGATCGTCCGGCGGCGAGTCGACCACCACGAGTCGTAACGCCGGAGGCAGCTGCGTGTCGCGTGCGAGGGCGGCGGCCTCGTTGACCACGACGGCCCCGTCGACACCCTGCTCCGCCAGCCGGCCCAGTGCGGCGGTGAGCGATTCGCCGCCGAGCATGACGAGCGCGAGGTCGTGGCCGCGGGACGCGGCGGCGTCGGCCACCGCCTCGAGCATGAGCGAGTTGCCGACCGTCGCGAGCGTGGAGACCACGACGCCGAGGGTGCCGGTGCGGCCGGTGCGCAGCGCGCGGGCGGCCCGGTGCACGCGGTAGCCGCTGTCGGCGAGGGCCCTCTCGACGCGCGCGCGCGTCGCGGGGTCGACCCGGGGGCTGGCGTTGACAACGCGTGACACGGTCTGCGCGGACACCCCGGCGAGGGCCGCGACATGGGCCATCGACACACGAGCGGCCCCGGACCGGTCGGCGTGGGAGCTTCGGCCGGTCCGCTCGAGGCGCGTCAGCGCGGTCATGTCCTCGTCACGAGCCATCGCGCCCCCGCTCTGTCGGAATGCAGGCGTGTTGACGCTATCACGGCGATGTCCTAGTGTGTTATCGTGAACATGCCTGTATTCCGACAGGTCGAGGCCCTGGGCGCGGGCGTCGTGAAGCGCCGCACCCGCCTGGCTGACGGCCGCGAGCTGATCTACTACGACGATCCGGGCACGACGCTGCCGCCGGAGCGCGCCGTCGACGTCCGGACGCTCGCCCCGCGCCCGGAGACCGCGACGATGCGGCTCGACGTGCTCACCGGCGACTGGATCTCGGTCGCGGCGGCGCGGCAGAACCGGGCGTTCCTGCCCCCCGCCGAGCTCGACCCGCTCGCGCCGCAGACCCCGGCCAACCCCTCCGAGATCCCCTCCCGCTACGACGTGGCGGTGTTCGAGAACCGCTCCCCCTCGTTCGGGCCGGCGCTGGCCGAGCGGGCCGGCGACGCCCCCGCCGCGGCCGACCCGCCCCGCGGTCTGGACGACGTCGACGCGCTCGGCCTCGGCCGCACCCGCACGGGCGTGGGACGCTGCGAGGTCGTCTGCTTCAGCCCCGAGACCACGGGCTCCTTCGGCACGCAGACGGTGACCCGAGCCCGCACGGTGATCGAGGCCTGGGCGGATCGCACCGCCGCGCTGTCGGCGCTGCCCGGGGTCGAGCAGGTGTTCCCCTTCGAGAACCGGGGCACCGAGATCGGTGTGACTCTGCAGCATCCGCACGGCCAGATCTACGCCTACCCGTACGTCACGCCCCGCACACGCCGGCTGCTCGAGAGCATCGACCGCACCGCGCCGGACCTGCTGCAGCGCGTGCTCGACAGCGAGCGCGGCGGTGGGCGCGTCGTCCTCGCCGGGGAGCACTGGACCGCCTTCGTGCCCTTCGCCGCCCGCTGGCCGATCGAGGTGCACCTGCTGCCCCACCGACAGGTGGCCGACCTCGCCGGGACGACCGACGCCGAGCGCGCCGAGCTCGCACCGCTGTACCTGCGCCTGCTGCGCGGCCTCGACGCCCTCTACGGCACGCTCCCCGCGTCCCCCCCGCCCGGCGCCTCCGGGCACGCAGGCCCGACCCCGTACATCGCGGCCTGGCACCAGGCCCCCGTGCACGTCGGCCGCGACACCGTCCGGCTGCGGCTCGAGATCACCTCCCCCCGGCGCGCCGTCGACAGGCTGAAGTACCTCGCCGGCTCGGAGGCGGCCATGGGCGCCTGGATCGGCGACATCCCGCCCGAGCAGTCCGCCGAGCACCTGCGCGCGGCGGTCGAGCAGGTCACGCTGTGAGCGCGGCGGAGGCGCTGTTCGAGACGCTGTCCGCCGCCGGGCCCTCGGGCGTCTGGTCGGCCCCGGGCCGCGTGAACCTGATCGGCGAGCACACCGACTACAACGAGGGGTTCGTCCTGCCGTTCGCGATCGAGGCCCGCACCTACGCCGCGGTCGGCATCCGCGCCGACGATCGCGTGCGCGTCGCGTCGACGATCGCGGACGAGGCCGTCGAGGTCGGCCTGGCCGACCTGGACGCGCTGTTCCCCGCCCGCCGGGACGAGATCCCCCCGTGGGCCCGCTATCCGCTCGGCGTCGCGTGGGCGCTGCGACCGTCGGCGTCCGACCGGGTGCCCGGCGTCGACATCGCCCTCGCCTCCGACGTACCGGTGGGAGCCGGGCTGTCGTCGTCGGCGGCGATCGAGGGCGCGGTGGCGGTCGCCCTCGACGAGCTGTGGGGACTCGGGCTCGACCGCCGGGCGTTGGCCGCCGCGGGTCGCCGCGCCGAGAACGAGGCGGTGGGCGCCCCGACGGGGATCATGGACCAGACGGCGTCGATGCTCGGCCAGGCGGATGCCGCCATCTTCCTCGACTGCCGCACACTTCAGACCCGGGTCGTGCCGCTGGGGCTCGCCGAGGCGCGGCTGGAGGTGCTCGTCATCGACACGGGCGTGAAGCACACGCACGCGACCGGGGGGTACGCCGACCGCCGCGCGTCGTGCGAGCTCGGCGCACGGCTGCTGGGCGTGCCATCGCTGCGGGACGTGTCGGCAGCCGATCTGCCGCGCGCCGCAGAGGCGCTCGACGAGGTGACCTTCCGCCGCGTGCGTCACGTCGTCACCGAGAACCAGCGGGTGCTGGAGGCCGTGCGCACGCTGCGCGAGAGCGGCCCGCGCGCGATCGGCGCGCTGCTGCTGGCCTCGCACGCGTCGATGCGCGACGACTTCGAGATCTCGGTGCCGGAGCTGGACACGGCGGTGGATGCCGCGATGTCGGCCGGTGCGATCGGCTCACGCATGACCGGCGGCGGCTTCGGGGGCGCCGCGATCGCGCTCGTGCCGAGCGACCGCGTGGCCGCGGCGGCGGATGCCGTCGCGACG
>JASGDW010000120.1:0-7967 GCA_047606965.1 Microbacterium sp. | reverse complement strand
TGTTCCTGAGCTCGATCTCCAAGCCGTTCTTCTTCGACGCCTGGATCGAGCAGTCCGCGCAGTGACGCAAGGGCGGGGAGGCCTGTGCGGCCTCCCCGCCGCCGGAGAACCATGCTGTTGACATACATCGCGCGACGCGTCCTCTACGCGGTCTTCGTCGTGTGGGCGGCGTTCACCCTGGCCTTCCTCGCCCTGTTCGCCCTTCCCAGCGACGCCGTCGAGATCCTCCTGGGAGAGCAGGAGACGCTCAACGGCGACAGCTCCGCGACGATCGACCCCGAGATCGCCGATGTGCTCCGCGCGCGGTACGGCCTGGACAGACCTCCCCTCGTGCAATACCTGATCGTGCTCGGCGGATTCCTCCGCGGCGACTTCGGCGTGTCGATGCGCACCGGGATCCCGGTGCTCCAGACGCTGGGGCAGTCCATCCCCTGGACGCTCCAGCTCGCCCTCGTCGGTCTCGTCATCTCGTTGGCGCTGGGCGTGGCGATCGCCGTGGCCGCGGTGAGCGTGCGCAACCCGTGGCTTCGGCAGACGATCAGCTCCCTGCCCGCCCTGGGGGCGTCGCTGCCGGTCTTCTGGATCGGGATCGTGCTGATACAGCTCTTCTCCTTCCAGCTCGGCTGGTTCCCGGCGATGGGGTACGGCGGCCTCGACACGCTCGTGCTGCCCTTGGTCGCCATCGCCCTCCCCGGGGCCGCCGGCTACGCGCAGGTGTTGATCAAGGGCCTGGCGGACACCCGGAGCCAGCCGTTCGTCGACGTGGTGCGCGCGAAGGGCGCCTCCGAGGGCCGGATCCTCTGGCGACACGTGTTCCGCAACGCCACGATCCCCACCCTCACCATGGTCGGGATGACCGTGGGCAACCTGCTGTCCGGGTCGGTCGTGATCGAGACGGTGTTCTCGCGCGACGGTCTGGGGCGTCTGACGCAGACGGCCGTCAACGGACAGGACACGCCCGTCGTGCTCGCCGTCGTGGTCCTCTCCGCCGCCGTCACCGCCGCCGTCAACCTGATCGTCGATCTGCTGTACCCGTTGATCGATCCACGGATCGCGACCCCCGGAGTGCGCGCATCATGACCGAGCCCCTCACGGCACTGCGACCCGGGCCGACGCCGACGCGCCGCGTGGACGGGGTGCGGCGCGCGCTGCGTTGGCTGCTCGCCCGTCCGGGGCTGGCGCTGTCGATCGTCGCCGTCCTCGTCGTGATCGGATGGACGCTGGCGCCCGGTGCGGCGGCCGCGCAGGATCCCCTCACCGGCGTCGCGGCGCAGCGGCTGCAGCCCCCGAGCCCCCAGCACTGGTTCGGGACGGACAACCTGGGGCGCGACGTGTTCGCCAGAGTGGTCCACGGGGCGCGGAACTCGCTGGCGGCGGTCGCGCTGGCGATCGCGATCTCCTTCGTCGGCGCGGCCGCCGTCGGGCTGCTCTCCGGGTTCGTCGGCGGTGCGCTCGACAGCTCCTTGATGCGTGTCGTGGACGTGATGCTCTCGGTCCCCGGCCTGCTGATCGCCCTGATGCTCATCACGGCGCTGGGTGCCGGCACGACCAACGTCGCGATCGCCGTGGGGATCGGGTCGATCGCCGCGCTGTCGCGCGTGATGAGGGCCGAGGTCCTCCGGGTGCGTCAGTCCGTCTACGTGGAAGCGTCGAGGGGCGCGGGCTCCCGCTGGTGGACGACGGTGCTGCGTCACGTGCTCCCCAACTCGATCGGGCCGATCGTGGTGCTCTCGACGCTCGAGTTCGGCGGTGTGATCCTCGCGATCTCCGGTCTGAGCTTCCTCGGCTTCGGAGCGTCGCCGCCGACCCCCGAGTGGGGGTCGATGGTCGCCGACGGGCGCAGCTACCTGGTCTCGGCCCCGTGGATGACCGCGGCGCCCGCGCTCGTGATCGTCGTCCTGGTCCTCGCCACCAACCGGATCGCGCGCGCCCTCGACGGGGAGCGTCGTCGATGAGCGCCCTGCTGCGGATCGAGGACCTCCGCATCGCCTACGACACCTCCGAGGGCAGCCATGAGGCCGTCGGCGGCGTGGCGCTGGACGTGTCCCCCGGGGAGGTGGTCGCCGTCGTCGGAGAGTCGGGATCGGGCAAGTCGACGCTCGCGCACGCGATCGTCGGCCTCCTGCCGTCCAACGCGACGGTGCGGCCGGGCAGCAGCATCCGTTTCGGCGAGGACGAGCTCGTCGCAGCCCCCGCACGCGTCCTCCGCCGGATCCGGGGCAGGGCCGTCAGCCTGGTTCCGCAGGATCCGGGCGTCTCGCTGGACCCGGTCCAGAGGATCGGCCCCCAGATCGCCGAGGTCTTGATCATCCACGGCGGTGTCGACCGCAAGGTCGCCGCCGCGGCCGCGGTGGAGGTGCTCGAGCGTGCGGGCATCGACCAGCCGGCCGTGCGCGCCAGACAGTACCCGCACCAGCTGTCCGGCGGCCAGCGTCAGCGCGCCCTGATCGCCATGGCGCTGGTCGCCCGACCGCAGCTGATCATCGCCGACGAGCCGACCTCGGCGCTCGACGTCACCGTGCAGCGGCGCATCCTCGACAGCTTCGACCAGCTCACCCGCGAACAGGGCACGGCGGTGCTGCTGATAACCCACGACCTGGGGGTGGCCGCCGACCGGGCCGACCGCGTCCTCGTCATGCAGCGGGGGCGCATCGTCGAGGCGGGCACCACGGAAGAGGTGCTCGGAGCCCCGGCGCACGCCTACACGCGAACGCTCCTGTCGGCGGCCCCCTCCCTCGCGTCGAGACCTGCGCCGCGCCCACCGGTGACGCCTGACCGTGTCCTCTGGGCGGAGGGGATCTCGAAGCGGTTCCGCATCCCCGGTCCGAGGGGCCGCAGGGTCCCCCTTCTCGCGGTCGACGGCGTCGACGTCGAGCTGAACCGAGGGGAGACGCTCGCGATCGTCGGCGAATCGGGCTCGGGCAAGAGCACCACGGCGAGGATCATCACCCGTTTCGAGGAACCGAGCGAGGGGCGGGTGCTCCTCGGTGACGAGGACATCACACAGCTGCGCCGGGGCCGACTGCGACGCCTGCGCAAGCGCGTCCAGCTCGTCTACCAGAACCCCTACGCCTCTCTGGACCCGAGATGGACGGTGAGGCAGATCATCGAAGAGCCCCTGCGCGCCTTCCGGACCGGCGACGCCGAGGCGCGCGGCCGTCACGTCGCGCGGCTGCTCGATCAGGTGGCCCTGCCGGCCGAGGTGAGCGCCCGTCGCCCCGGGCAGCTGTCCGGAGGGCAGCGTCAACGCGTCGCGATCGCCCGCGCGCTCGCGCTCGAACCGGAGGTCATCGTGCTCGACGAGCCGGTGTCGGCGCTGGACGTGTCCGTCCAGGCGCAGATCCTTGATCTGCTCGCCGGGCTGCAGCGCGAACGCGGGCTCGGCTACGTGTTCGTCTCGCACGATCTCGCGGTCGTCAGGCAGATCGCGGACCGGGTGCTCGTCATGCGGCACGGGTCCGTCGTCGAGGCCGGATCCGTGCAGGACGTCTTCGAGCGGCCCCGGCACCCGTACACGCGAGAGCTGCTGGAGGCCATCCCCGGACGGCGACGCGCATCGTCGCCTCCTTCGCCCGAAGACCGGGAGAGCCGGGACGACCCAGTGACGCAGGACATCGGACAGAACAGAGAGGACAGACCATGACCGCCGTATCGGACATCCAGCTGCCGGAACAGATCCGCAGGATCATCGACACCCCCAAGGCGGGGCTCGGGATCCCCTGGGGGAAGGGCGGGGAGGCGATCTTCCTGGGCGGCGGCGGCACCCCCGCGCAGGAGCTCGTCCGCGAGGACGACTTCGCCGACGAGCTGTCGAGGGTCATCCGGGCCACACCCCCGCGACGCGGCGAGACCCATCCGATCGCCGCGTGGATCGCGCAGTACGAGTCGGAGCACCGGTCCGGGCAGGAGGTCCGGGCGGAGCAGGTCGTCACGACGACCGGAGGGGGGCAGCGGGCCATCATCGACGTCGTGCGGGCGCTCGTCGTCCCCGGGGACGTCGTCGCCATCGAGGATCCCGCCTATCTCGGCGCGCTGTCGACGCTGCGCCGTGCGGGTGCCGTGCTGGCCCCGATCCCCGTGGACGAGGAGGGCCTGCGGGTCGACCTGCTCGAGGAACGGCTGAGGGAGGGGCTGCGTCCGAAGCTCCTCTACACCGTCCCCACCTTCCAGAACCCCACGGGCGCGGAGCTCGGGCTCGACCGCCGCCGGCGGATCGCGGAGCTGGCCGATCGCTACGGATTCCTCATCCTCGAGGACGACCCGTACGGGGACCTGCGGTACCGGGGCCAGGCCCTGCCGCACATCGCCCAGTACGCCCCGGAGCGCACGATCGTGGTCGGGACGTTCTCGAAGACGATCACCACCCGGTGGCGCGGCGGATGGACCGTCGCCCCGCCGGCCCTCGTGCCGGCCGTGCGCGCGGGCGCGGAGCTCGGAGGAGGCGGCCCCGACTACGTGCTGGACGCCATCGCGAACCTGCTGGCGCGACCGGGGTGGTTCGCAGACGGCGTCCGCGTGCGCACGGAGGTCTACGGGGCGAGGCTCGCCGCCCTCAGATCCGCCCTCCGGGACGAGCTGGGCGACGAGCTGGAGATCGGCGACCCGGCGGGCGGCCTGTTCCTCTGGCTGTCGATCCGCGACCGGCGCCTGTCCGCCGCCCGGCTGGCGCAGATCGCCGCGGGTCATGACCTGTTCTTCGTGCAGGCCTCGCCCTTCGTCGTGAAGAACCCGCTGCCGCAGGCGTTCCGTCTCACCTTCGCCCCGATCTCCGAGGAGAGGACCCGCGAGGGGGTTGCCCGCCTGGCGGCGGCCGTCCGGGCCGGCCTGCGCGAGTGACGGCGACACAGTTCGTCATCCGGCGGCCGCGCCCGCCGGACCCGCCGTCAGCGGCGCGGCGGCGACTCCCGCGCGATCACGGGGATCCGGGGCCCTCGGGAACCCATCACGTGGCGCGATGTAAACCCATCGCCGCCCGTCGTTGGACGCGGCGCCCGTCGCCGCCGGAGACTGCAACGGATGCCGCGCATCCGCGTGCCCGCGGTCGCGTATCCCCCTCCGCACGAAGGAGCAGACCATGACCGTCGAATTCATCAGCGCCGTCAACACCCGCCACGCCGACGAGCTGCACCCGCGTCCGGGCGGGCGGGCCGTGGACGCCGCCTACCTCCGCCGCTACGCCCGCACCCTGGAGGACGCCGGCTTCGACTACACGCTCGTGGCCTACGGCAGCGCCAGCCCGGACTCGTTCGTCACCGCCGCCGCGGTCGCCGCCGCGACCGAGCGGATCAAGCCGATCGTCGCGGTGCGGCCCAACACCGTGTTCCCGCTGGTCGCCGCCCAGCAGCTGTCGACGCTCGACCAGCTCTCCGAAGGCCGCGCGGTCGTGCACATCATCTCCGGCGGCAGCGACGCCGAGCAGGCCCGCCAGGGCGACTTCCTGGGCAAGGACGAGCGCTACGACCGCTCCGAGGAGTGGATCCGCATCGTGCGCCGAGCCTGGACCGAGACCGCGCCGTTCAGCCACGAGGGCCGGTACTACCGGTTCGAGGACTTCGGGCCGGGCCTGCCGACCTTCAGCGGCGCGCCGATCCCGATCTCGGTGGGCGGCTCGTCGGAGGCGGCCTACCGCGTCGGCGGCGCGCTCGGCGACATCTTCGGGCTGTGGGGCGAGCCGCTGGCCGACACCCGCGAGCAGATCGCGCGCGTCGCGGAGCAGGCCCGCCTGGCCGGCCGCGCCGACATGCCCCGCATCTGGGTGACCTTCCGCCCGATCGTCGCGGAGACCGACGAGCTCGCCTGGGAGAAGGCGCACCGCATCATCGGCACGATCGCCGAGACCTACGCCAACGGCGCGTTCCACAAGCACTACAACAAGGGCGGCGCCCCGCAGAACGTCGGCTCTCAGCGCCTGCTGCAGGCCGCCGAGCGCGGCGAGGTGCACGACCGGGCGCTGTGGACCCGCCCCGCCGCCGTCACCCAGGCGTCGGGCGCCTCCACCGCCCTGGTGGGCAGCTACGAGACCGTGGCCGCGGCGATCCTCGACTACGTCGACCTGGGTGCGGAGCTCGTCTCCATCCGCGGCTACGACAACCTCAACGACGTCATCGACTACGGCCGCCACATCCTGCCGCTGATCCGTCAGGAGCTCGCCCACCGCGAGGCCACCGGCCGGCGCGGCGAGGTCGTGGCCCAGCCCGAGTTCGCCGAGGGCGTGCACGCCTGACGCGTGCCACGACACCAGACCGGAGGAGCCCCCATGCCCGTCGAGTTCGTCAACGCCATCGGCACCCGCCCGCCGGGCCCGCCGAAGACCGGCAACCACTTCACCGAGCCCATCGACCCCGTCTGGCTGCGCCGCTACGCCCGCACGATCGACGAGTTCGGGTTCGACTACACCCTGGTGCCGTACGCCTCGGCCGGCGCCGACCAGTACGTGCTCGCCGCGACGGTGCTCGCGGCCACCGAGCGCCTGAAGACCGTCGTCGCCGTCCGCCCGAACACCGCGTTCCCCACGGTGGCCGCACAGGGCCTGGCGAGCCTGGACCAGCTCTCCGGCGGCCGGTCGATCGTGCACATCATCTCCGGCAGCAGCGACCAGGAGCAGGCCAGGCAGGGCGACTACCTGGACAAGGAGGCGCGCTACCGCCGCTCGACCGAGTTCGTGCGGGTCCTGCGGGAGGTGTGGACGCGCACCGAGCCGTTCTCGCACCACGGCGAGTTCTACGACTTCGACGACTTCGGTCCCGGCTACGCCACCTTCTCCGGCGGTCCGCTGCCGGTCTCGCTCGGCGGCTCCAGCGAGTTCGCCTACGCGGCCGGAGGCGCCGAGGCCGACATCTTCGCGCTGTGGGGGGAGCCGCTCGCGCAGACCGCGGAGCAGATCGAGCGCGTCTACGCGCACGCGCGCGCGGCCGGCCGCACCGGCCGCATCCGCTTCTGGGTGACCTTCCGGCCGATCATCGCCGCCACCGACGCGCTCGCCCGCCGGAAGGCGCACGAGGCCGTCGACCGGGCCCGCAGCTTCTACGCCGCGGCCCCGACCGTGGTGACCTCGTCCTCGAACGTCGGCAGCGTCCGGCTGCGCGAGATCGCCGAGGAGGCGGAGGAGCACGACGGCGGGGTGCTGTGGACGCCGCGCGGCATCGCGGGCTCCGGGGGCGCCTCCTCGCTGCTGGTCGGCACCCCCGAGACGATCGCGGAGGCGCTCGTGAAGTACGTGGAGCTCGGCGCCGACATCATCTCGCTGCCGACGCTGGGAGACATCGGCGACGCGATCGACGCGGGGCGCGAGATCATCCCGCTCGTCCGCGCGGAGGTCGCACGCCGCGGGCTCGACCCCGAGCTGACGTTCCGAGCGGCGGACGCGTCCATCGTCGCCGGGGCATGAGCGAGGCGGGGCGGGTCTACCTGGAGGGGGTCGCCGGCGACGGGTCGATCGCGCACCGCAACCGCGACGACTGGGGTCGCTGGTCGATCGTGCCGCGTGTGCTGCGGCCGGTCGGGCCCGCCGACGCGCGCGCCGAGACGATCGGCATCCCCTCCTCGGCGCCGGTGTGGGTCGCCCCCGTGGCGGCTCAGGGTCTCGGCCACCCCGAGGCCGAGGTCGCCGTCGCACGTGCGGCCCGCGCCGCGGGCCTGCCGATTGTGCTCAGCCAGGCGGCGTCGCGGGATGCCGAGGACGTGGCGGCGGCGGCCGGCGTCTACCTGCAGCAGATCTACCTCCCCGAGCACCGGCCGGCGATCGAGCCCTTCCTCGGCCGGGTGGTCGCCGCCGGCGCCGCGGGCATCGTGCTGACGGTCGATCAGCCCGCCTCGCCGCACGTGCATCCGTTCCGGCTCGCGGCCGCCGCGGCACGGCCGCTGGTCTCGCCGCGTCGCCCGCCGCTGCCGGAGGGCACGCCCCCCGCCGGCGCGACGAGCATCGCCGACATCGCCTGGCTGGCCGAGCGCACCGGGCTGCCAGTGCT
>JASGDW010000119.1:0-3798 GCA_047606965.1 Microbacterium sp. | reverse complement strand
GTGGACCGGCATCGCGTCGATCGACGTCTCCGGCGACGACCTCAGCGACCTGTACGAGACCGAGGTCGCCGTCAGCGAGGACGTCAAGGGCCTGCCGTTGAACACCGGGCTGATCATCCATTCCGAGCGCGGCTCGGGCCTGGGCCGGGTCACCGGCGACGGCGTGTTCCGGCTCGTGCGCGGGGATCGCGACGTGTTCGGGTTGCACGGGCGTTCGGCCGAGCAGCGCATCGCGATCGACCTGCTGCTCGACCCCGACGTCGGCATCGTGTCCCTCGGAGGCCGCGCCGGCACCGGCAAGTCGGCGCTCGCGCTGTGCGCCGCGCTGGAAGCCGTGCTCGAACGGCAGCAGCAGCGGAAGATCATCGTCTTCCGGCCGCTGTTCGCGGTCGGGGGCCAGGAGCTCGGCTACCTGCCGGGGGACGCCGCGGAGAAGATGAACCCATGGGGTCAGGCCGTGTTCGACACCCTCGGATCGGTCGTGTCGCCGAATGTGCTCGAAGAGGTGGTGGCCCGCGGCATCCTGGAGGTGCTGCCGCTCACCCACATCCGCGGCCGTTCCCTGCACGACGCGTTCGTGATCGTCGACGAGGCGCAGTCGCTCGAACGCAACGTGCTGCTGACGGTGCTCAGCCGCATCGGCCAGAACTCGCGGGTGGTGCTCACCCACGACGTCGCTCAGCGCGACAACCTCCGCGTCGGCAGGCATGACGGCATCGCCTCGGTGATCGAGACGCTGAAGGACCACTCCTTGTTCGGTCACGTCACGCTCACGCGCTCCGAGCGCTCGGCGATCGCGGCCCTGGTCACCGATGTGCTGGAGTCCGGCGAGCTCAGCTGAGAGGGGTGCGAGAGCCCGAGGGCGTGGGCAGGATGAGAGCTTTCTCACGCTGCTCACGCCCTCTTCTCACGGCCGTCGAGCAAGATGGACACAGCGACGGCGACGAGCCGTCGGCCCGCCGATCGGCCCCCGGACCGGTCGGAAGGGGCAGAGGAGCTGTCGATCGTGGTTCCCCCCGGTAGCAGATCGACACCACGGGTTCGGGTCTCGTGAGCTCCTCGACCCCCGGCGTCCCCCAGCGCCGGGGGTCTTCTCTCATTCCCAGCGGTAGCCGGCGCCGCGCACCGTGCTGATGCGGTCATGACCGACCTTGCCGCGCAGGTAGCGCACATAGACGTCGACCACGTTCGAGCCGGGGTCGAAGTCGATGCCCCACACGCGCGAGAGCAGCTGCTCCCGGCTGAGCACCTGGCAGGGATGCCGCAGGAACTGCTCGGCGAGGGCGAACTCGCGCGCCGAGAGGTCGACGTCCCGGCCGGCGACGCTGGCGCGGCGCGTCAGCAGGTCGAGGCGGACGTCGCGGTGCACGATCGCGACGCCGCCGCTCGCGACGGTCTCCCGCAACCGTGAGCGCACGCGGGCGAGCAGCTCGTCGAACTTGAACGGCTTGGACACGTAGTCGTTGGCCCCGGCGTCGAGCCCGTCGACCGTGTCGCGCGTGCTGCTGCGGGCGGTGAGCATGATCACCGGGAGCGTGGAGCCCTGGCCGCGCAGCCGCCGGAGCACCTCGAACCCGTCGAGGCCGGGCAGACCCACGTCCAGCAGCAGCAGATCGGCGGCGCCCGACAGCGCGTGTTCGAGCGCGGCGGCGCCGTCCGCCACGATCTCGGTGGCGAACCCGGCGGCCTCCAGACCGCGTGTGACGAACGAGGAGATCCGCGGCTCGTCCTCCGCGACGAGGATCAGGGTCATAGGGTCGCCTCTCGCTGCCGTACGACGTCGCCGGCGCGCACGGGGGCGGGAACGGGGGAGCCGCCCGGATACGGGCTGACCGGCACCCGGATCGCGAAGGTCGCCCCGCCGCCGGGCGTGTCCGTGACCGCGCAGGTGCCGGCGTGCGCCTTGGCGATCGCGTCGACGATCGCGAGGCCGAGACCCGAGCCGCCGACCGTGCGGTGCATCTCGCCGCGGCCGAAGCGCTGGAAGATGCGGCGCCGGGCTGCGGGCGGGATGCCGGGGCCGTGATCGCGCACCCACAGCCGGACCTCGTTCGTCTCGACGTCGCTGCCGATCTCGATGGGCGAGCCCGCCGGCGTGTACTTCGCCGCGTTGTCGGCCAGCTGCAGCCATGCCTGCGTGAGCCGGTCCGCGTCCGCGACCAGCACCCCGCGCCCGACGTGCGCGACCGAGAACGGGTGGCCGGGGATCACGGCGACCAGCTCCCCGACCCGCTGGGTGAGGATCCCGACGTCGACCGGCCGCATCGCGAACTGCTCGTCCTGCGCGGCGGAGAGCAGCTCGAAGTCCTCTACCAGGCGCGTCATCCGGTCGAGCTCGGCGATGCCGATCTCGCGCACGGCCGAGACGTCGGCGGGGTCGTCCACGTCCATGACCTCGAGGTGACCGCGCACGATCGTGATCGGGGTCTTCAGCTCGTGACGGATGTCGTCGAGCAGCTGCCTTTGCGCGTCGACCGAGACCTCGAGGCGTTCGAGCATCGAGTTCATCGTGCGCGACAGGTCGGCGAACCCGTCGTCGCCCGTCTCGGGAACGCGCGCGCCCAGATCCTCGAAGGTGACGGAGTCGGCCGCCTCCTGCAGCAGGCGCAACGGGCTGAGCAGCCGCCCGGCGACGAACCATCCGATCACCCCCACGCCCACCAGGACCACGGCGGAGACGAGCCCGTAACGCAGGATCGAGTCCGGCGACGGGATCGACCCGTCCTCCGCGCCGGCGACGACGCGGCCGAGCCGGATCCCGAAGGTGACACCGCCGGCCACGACGAGCGCGGCGCACGTGACGGAGAGGATCGTCCCCAGCAGCCGCACGCGCGCCGACAGCATCATCGGCGTGTGACTCACGCTCCGATTATGGCGCGGGCGACGCCGGGGGTGTTCTGGTCTCCGCGGAGAGGGGGCAGCGGTCCGCGTCTGGTGCACAGGAGAAATCCGATACACAGGACGATCTCGGCACTTCCCGTCCTGCTCTGCGGACTTCTCCTGCACAGCGGAGGAGACGGGAGGCGGGCGATATGAGCGAAGGACGCGGGCGGGAGGGATGCCCGACCATGTCCCAGTTCGGACCGGTCAGGGGCCGGCGAAGCGGTCCGAACTGGGACACCACCCATGCCGAAGTGGGACATGCTCGGCGGCGTGCGGCAGGTCGGCGGACGCCAGATTGTGATGGATCGCGATCCCCCTCGCCGCGGGGCTCCCGGATCAGCCAGCGTGCGTCATCGACAGCAGGTCGAGCTTCGTGTCCAGCTGCTCCAGAGTGAGCTCGCCGCGCTCGACGTACCCCAGGTCGATGACCGCCTCGCGCACCGTGATGCCCCTGGCGACGGAGTGCTTCGCGATCTTCGCGGCGGCCTCGTATCCGATGAGCTTGTTGAGCGGGGTGACGATCGAGGGCGACATCCCGGCCAGGGCGGACGTGCGCTCGAGGTTGGCCTCCAGGCCTCGCACGGCCTTGTCCGCCAGGGCGCGCATCGCGTTCGAGAGCAGCCGGATCGACTCGAGCAGCGCCGTGCCCATGACCGGGATCGCGACGTTCAGCTCGAAGGAACCGGAGGCGCCGGCCCAGGCGATGGTCGCGTCGTTGCCGACGACGCGGGCCGCGACCATGAGCGTCGCCTCCGGGATGACCGGGTTGACCTTGCCCGGCATGATCGATGAGCCCGGCTGCAGGTCGGGGATGTGCAGCTCACCGAGGCCGGTGTTCGGCCCCGAGCCCATCCAGCGCAGGTCGTTGTTGATCTTGGTCAGCGACACGGCGATCGTGCGCAGCGCCCCGGAGGT
>JASGDW010000118.1:0-5215 GCA_047606965.1 Microbacterium sp. | reverse complement strand
TCGACGCCGTCGGTCGTGCCCGCCGCGTGGCCGCGCGACCCGAGTCCCTCCGGGAGATCGAAGGTTCCGGTCAGGATAACCTCGCCGGTCGCCGTGACCGGACCCACCAACGGCGGCGCCGGGGTCTGCGAGAGGATCAGCGCGCTGGTGGCGGTCGTCGCGCCGTCCGTCACGGTCTCGCGCGAGAGCAGCTGGTCGAACGATGGCGGCAGGGTGGCCGCCGGCGCCTCACCGGCGAGCAGGTCGGAGCCGAGCTGATCGGACACCGTGACCGGGGCCGCATCCTCCTCCGGCTCCGGGGACAGTCCCAGCGCGCGCGCTGCCTCCTCCATCGGCGCAGCCGCCACGGACGGGTCCTCGCGCGGCGCGGCGTAGCCGTGCTCTGCGGCGACGTCGGCGGAGATCACCGGCACGGATGCGGTGCGGATACGCTCCTGTTCCCGCGCCTGCCGGCGGGTCAGCGGCGACACCCCGAGATCGACGCTCGCGTCGGGAGGCGGAGCCGGAGCCACCCGGGCGGGCTCCGCCGCACGCGGCAGCGGCGCGGGCTCGGGCTCCGGCGACGGCGCGGCCGGGAGCACCGGCGTCGAACCGGTGTTGCGGATCTCCCGCATCTGGCGCCGCGTCAGCGGCGGGGTGGGCTGGTCAGAGGTGCTCATGCCTTGCTCCGGTAGAGGTCGTGCTTCGCAATGTACTGGACGACCCCGTCCGGTACGAGGTACCACACCGGCTTGCCACGGCGAACGCGATCGCGGCAGTCGGTGGACGAGATCGCCAGCGCGGGGATCTCCAGCAGGCTGACGTCGTCGCTCGGAAGGTCGGCGGCCGACAGCGCATGACCGGGACGGGAGACGGCGACGAAGTGCGCCATCCCCCACAGCTCCTCGTGGTCACGCCAGCTGAGGATCTGGGCGACGGCGTCCGCGCCCGAGATGAAGAACAGCTCGGCTCCCGGACGCTGCGCCTGCAGGTCTCGCAGCGTGTCGATCGTGTACGTCGGCCCGGCGCGATCGATGTCGACCCGGCTGACGGTGAAATCGGGGTTGGCGGCGGTGGCGATGACGGTCATCAGGTAGCGATGCTCACTGGGCGTGACCTTCGACTTCTGCCACGGCTGGCCTGTGGGCACGAACACGACCTCGTCGAGATCGAAGGACGCCGCCACCTCGCTCGCCGCAACCAGGTGCCCGTGGTGGATGGGATCGAACGTGCCGCCCATCACCCCGATCCGCGGGGGTCGCTTCGCCGACATCGCCCTCAGTGGCCGTGCTCCGTCGGCTGCAGGTCCTTCGCGTGCTTCTGGGCGTACGCGGCGGACTTGTGCGGGTGGCGGTTGGCCACATTGCGGTAGGACAGCGCCACGAGCGCCAGTGCGATGAAGACCACGGCCGCGATGATCGGGAAGACGGCGGTCTCGAGCATCACGTTTCCGTGCGACTCGGTCTCCTCGGCGGCAGCGGCCAACAGCGTGGCGATCATGTCAGAAGGCTCCGTTCGGGTGGGTCGATCATGTCAGTCTATCGCTCAGGCCCGGACCTGACCGGCCCCGCGCACCAGCCACTTCTGGCTCGTGAGCTCCGGCAGGCCCATCGGGCCCCGGGCGTGCAGCTTCTGCGTGGAGATGCCCACTTCGGCGCCGAAGCCGAACTCGCCGCCGTCGGTGAAGCGGGTGGAGGCGTTGGCCATCACGACCGCGGAGTCGACCTCGGCGAGGAAGCGCTCGGCGACCGCGTCGTCGTCGGTGATGATCGACTCGGTGTGGTGGGTGGAGTAGGTGCGGATGTGCTCGAGCGCCTCGTCGAGGTCGTCGACCACCCGCATCGAGAGGTCGAGGCTGAGGTGCTCGGTCGCCCAGTCCGTCTCGTCGGCCGGCAGGACGCCGTCGGCGCGCGCTGCCGTCGCGGCGTCCCCGTGAACGGTGACGCCGGCGTCCTGGAGCGCGGCCACGACCGGTCCGACCAGCCGATCGGCGGCGCGGCTGTGCACGAGCACGGTCTCGACGGCGTTGCACACACTGGGACGCTGCACTTTGGCGTTGACGACGATGTCGCGCGCGCGGTCGAGCGGCGCCGACTCGTCGAGGTAGATGTGCACGACACCGGCGCCGGTCTCGATGACCGGCACGGTCGACTCCGTGACGACACGCTCGATGAGCGCGGCGCTGCCGCGCGGCACGAGCACGTCGACGAGACCGCGGGCGTGCATGAGCTCGGCGGCACCGTCGCGTCCGAACGAGTCGAGCGTCTGGATCGCCTCGGGGTCGACGCCCTCGGCGGCGAGCGCGCCCCGCATCGCGGTGACCAGCGCCGCGTTGCTCCGCTCGGCCGCGGTGCCGCCGCGCAGCACGACCGCGTTGCCGCTACGCAGTGCGAGGGCGGCGATGTCGACCGTGACGTTCGGGCGTGCCTCGTAGATCGCGCCCACGACGCCGAACGGCACAGCGACCTTCGTCAGCTCCAGCCCGTTGGGCAGGGTGCGCCGATCGAGCTCCCGACCCACCGGATCGGGAAGCTCCGCGACGTCGCGCACGGCGGCGGCGAGGCCGGCCACGCGGTTCCCGTCGAGCCGGAGGCGGTCCTGCAGTCCTTCGCTCAGGCCGTCCGCCCGGCCACGGCGCAGGTCCTCCTCGTTCGCGGCCACGATCTCCGCCGTCGCGGCCTCGATCGCGTCCGCCATCGCCCGCAACGCCGCCGCCTTCCGGGCGTCGCCGAGCAGCCCGATCCGGCGTGAGGCGTCCTTCGCGAGGAGCAGGCGCTCCGCAACGGTCGAAACGGTGAGGGTCATCCCCCCAGTCTACCGAGAGCGCAGGACCTCCAGCCGGGCTGGGTCCTCGGCCTTCTCCACCCCGCCCGGGCGAAGCGCTCGGCGAGAGGGCTCGCCGCAGAAGGTCGCGGCGCTCCCCCGATCGTGGGCGCGCCGCTCACCCGCGGGCGGCGACCGTGGGCACCGATCCCGTGAACGGTGGACGGGCGGCAACCGGGTTCGGCTCGAACCAGGTGCCGATCTGCTCACCGGCCAGCGCCTGGGCGACCAGATCGATGCTCGTCACGAGCACGGCGACACCGGACGCCGATGCGACCTTCGCGGCGGAGGCCTTCGTGGCGGCTCCCCCGGTGCCGACGCTGTTGACCACGACCGAGCCGAACCGGAAGCCGGCGAGGTCGTCGTCGTAGGCGACGCGGTCGATGGGCAGGGCGCCGGGCTCGTCCGGTGGCCGGGTGTAGAGGCAGTCGACGTCGCTGAGCAGCACGAGCGCGTCGGCGCCGATCAGCCGGGCGACGAGCGCCGCGAGCCGATCGTTGTCGCCGAAGCGGATCTCGTGGGTGGCGACGGTGTCGTTCTCGTTGACGATCGGGAGGATCCGCAGGCCCAGCAGGCGCTCCATGGCACGACGGGCGTTGGAGCGGGGCGTGGGGTCTTCGAGGTCGCCCGCGGTGAGCAGCACCTGCCCGGCGACGATCTCGAACGGGCGCAGCGCCGTCTGGTAGCGGTAGACGAGCACGTTCTGCCCGACCGCGGCGGCGGCCTGCTGCGTGGCCAGGTCGCTCGGACGCCTCTCGAGGTCCAGGAACGGCATCCCGGTCGCGATCGCGCCCGAGGAGACGAGGACGACCTCGGTGCCGCGCGCATGGGCCGCGGCCAGCGCCTCGACGAGCGGCTGGATGTTGGCGGCGTTCTCGCCGCTGATCGAGGACGATCCCACCTTCACGACCACGCGCTTCGCGGTGGCCAGCTCCGCGCGCTCCCGCAGCGTCATTCGCCGTCTCCGATCCGCTCGGCCTCGAGCTCGGCGCGGGCCGCCGCCTTCGCGTCCATCCGCTCGTGGTAGCGCTCGCGACGCTGGCCCGTGGTGCGGCGGGTGCTGTCGTCGAGGCGCGGGTCGGTGCCGCGCGGCGCGACCATCACCTCGGCGGCCGAGACGAGCGAGGGCTGCCAGTCGAAGACGACGCCGTCGCCCTCTCCGATGACGACCGTGGCGCCGGGCGTGGCGCCTGCACGCACGAGCTCATCCTCGACGCCCAGCTTGCCCAGGCGGTCGGCGAGGAAGCCGACCGCCTCGTCGTTGCGGAAGTCGGTCTGCGCCACCCAGCGCACCGGCTTCTCGCCCAGGATGCGGTAGAGCGGACCGTAGGTGCCGCCCTCGACCCGTACCTTGAACTCCTGCTCCGCGCCGCGCGGGCGGATGACGATGCGCGCTGGCGCCGGCGCGCTCGCGGCGGCCGCACGGTGTTCCTCGACGAGAGCGGCCAGGGCGAAGCTGAGCTCGCGCAGCCCGGCGCGGCTGACGGAGGAGATCTCGAACACGCGGTAGCCGCGTTCCTCGATCTCGCCTCGGACGAAGTCGGCCAGCTCGCGCGCCTCGGGCACGTCGACCTTGTTCAGCGCCACGACCTGCGGGCGTTCGAGCAGCGGGACCTGGCCCGCGGGCACCGGGTAGGCCGCCAGCTCGGCGCGGATGACGTCGAGGTCGCTGAGTGGGTCGCGCCCGGGTTCCGGCGTGGCGCAGTCGAGCACGTGCACGAGCGCACTGCACCGCTCGACGTGACGCAGGAAGTCGAGTCCGAGGCCCCTGCCCTCGCTCGCGCCCTCGATGAGGCCGGGGACGTCGGCGATCGTGTAGCGGATGTCACCGGCCTGCACGACGCCGAGGTTGGGATGCAGGGTCGTGAAGGGGTAGTCCGCGATCTTCGGACGCGCCGCCGACAGGGCCGCGATGAGGCTCGATTTTCCCGCCGAGGGGAAGCCGACGAGGGCGACGTCGGCGACCGTCTTCAGTTCGAGGAGGACCTCGCCCTCCCAGCCCGGCGTGCCGAGCAGGGCGAAGCCGGGGGCCTTGCGCCGCGGTGAGGCCAGCGCCGCGTTGCCGAGACCGCCGCGGCCGCCGGGGGCGGCGACGAAGCGCATCCCGGGTTCGACCATGTCGACCAGCACCGTGCCGTCGGCGTCCTTCACGACGGTCCCGACCGGCACCGGCAGCTCGAGCGACTCGCCCAACGCGCCGGAGCGGTTGTCGCCCATGCCGAAGCCGCCGTTGCCGGCGGAGCGGTGGGGAGAGTGGTGGTACGAGAGCAGGGTCGTCGTCTGCGGGTCGGCGACCAGCACGATATCGCCGCCGTTGCCGCCGTTGCCGCCGTCGGGGCCGGCGAGCGGCTTGAACTTCTCGCGGCGCACCGAGACGCAGCCGTTGCCGCCCTTGCCGGCGCGCAGGTGCAGG
>JASGDW010000117.1:0-5525 GCA_047606965.1 Microbacterium sp. | reverse complement strand
GGTTGGACAGCGCGATCGGCACCGCGCCGCACGCACGGCTGAACCTCGAGGTCGCACGGCGCTCGCTCGTGCTGCTGCGCAACGACGGCGTGCTGCCGCTGTCGGGCGGCTTCGCCGCCGGCCGCGGCGGCCGGGCCAGCGGCGGCGACGCGACCCGGCGGCGGATCGCGGTGGTCGGTCCGCTCGCCGACGACGCGCAGACCCAGCTGGGGGACTGGGCCGGCGGATCGGGTCAGGCCGGATGGCTGGAGGGCCAGCCCCGGGACATGATCACGACCGTGCTCGACGGCCTGCGCGCGCACGCCCCCGCGGACTGGACGATCACGCACGCGCGAGGCGCCGACATCCTCACGGTGGAGCCCGACCCCGAGGGCGAGCGCTTCCCGGACGGGCAGCCCCGGTCGCCGATCGTCGTGCCGGCGGCGCCGGACGAGCGGCTCATCGCCGACGCCGTCGCCGACGCCGAGCGCGCGGACTACGTCGTCGCGGTCGTCGGCGACCGCATAGAGCTGGTCGGGGAGGGCCGCTCCACCGCCACCCTCGACCTGATCGGCGGGCAGATCGCGCTGCTCGACGCCCTCGCCGCGACCGGCACGCCGGTGATCGTCGTGCTCATGGCGTCCAAGCCGCTTGTGCTGCCGCAGTCCGCGCTCGAGGCGGCCGCGCTCGTGTGGGTCGCGAACCCGGGAATGCAAGGCGGCCGCGCGATCGCCGAGCTGCTGCTCGGGCTCATCGAGCCCGGCGGCCGGCTTCCCATCTCCTTCGCACGGCACGTGGGCCAGCAGCCGACCTACTACAACCGGATCCGTGGGCAGCACGGCGACCGTTACGCGGACCTCACGCAGGATCCGGCGTTCGCCTTCGGGGAGGGACTGTCCTACACGCGGGTCGAGTACGACGACCTCCGCGTCGCCGACGAGCACGTGGCCGCGGCGGGCGTCGTGCGCGCCGAGGTGACGGTGCGCAACGTCGGCGACCGGGCCGTGCGGGAGACGGTGCAGGCGTACGTGAGCGACCGGGTGACCTCGGCCAGCTGGGCGGAGCAGGAGCTCAAGGCGTTCCGGCAGGTCGTTCTCGAGCCCGGCCAGGCACAGCGGGTGGGGATCGAGATCCCCGCCCGCGAGCTCACGATCGTCGACGCGGCCGGCCGCCGCATCGTCGAGCCCGGGGAGTTCGAGCTGCGCGTGGGCGGTTCCAGCCGGTATGGGGACCAGCTGCGCGCGTCGTTCGCGGTCGTGCCGTGAGACGCCGTCCGGCCCGCGCGCGGGGCGGGTCTCAGCCACGTGCGGCCGCGGGCGCACGGCGAGATTAGGATTTTGCTATGGCACGTTCCGGCATCTACCCGAAGGGCGTCGCGAAACGCGAGGAGATCCTCGAGCGCGCGCTGGAGGTCATCGGACAGGCCAGCCCCCGCACGGCCTACGTGAAGGACATCGCGGACGCGGTCGGCCTCACCCCGGCGGGCCTGCTGCACTACTTCGACAGCAAGGAGGAGCTGTTCACCGAGATCCTCCGCAAGCGCGACGAGGCCGACGAGGCCGAGCACTGGCCGCGTGCCGCCGCCGCGGAGGATCTTGCGCACCTGCGCCGCGGCTACCTCGACATCATCAGCCACAACGCGCACGTGCCGGGGCTGGTGCAGCTGTTCACGCGGATGTCGGCCGAGGCGCCCGATCCGGAGCATCCTGCGCACCGGCTCTTCCGCGAGCGCGGGCACTACATCCGCGGCTTCTTCGCCCGCGGCATCGCGCGCCTCCAGGCGGAGGGCGAGCTCGACGACCGCATCGATCCCGACATGCTCGCGCGCGTGCTGCAGGCGGTCGCCGATGGCCTTCAGCTGCAGTGGATGGTCGAGCCCGAGGTCGACATGGAGGCGGGGGTCGATGCGCTGTTCACGCTGCTCGAGCCGGGGACGCGCGTCGCCGAGGCGCCGGAGAGCTGAGCCCGGGCGCGGGGAGGGTCGCGCCTCTGCCCGTCACCGCGCGTTGGCGGTCCGGAGGAGGTCCTCGATCTGCTCTAGCGTGAGGGGCACGCCGGGGAAAGAGGTGAGCCGCCCGATCGGGAACGAGGCCATCATCTTCTGGATGCCCACGTCGGTCGCCGTCCCGGCCTCGCCGCCGGCGTCGCCGAACACCGCGGTGAGCGCCTGCTGCACGACGGGCCCGGCGGCCGGATCGGCCAGCAGGTCGCCGACGGAGGAGTCGAGGGTGAGCGGAACGCGCAGCGCGTCGCCGTCCACCGTCACGGTCGTGCTCGCACGGATGTCGCGGCTGGACGCGCCGACCTCGACCGTGTACTCGCCGCCCTCGACGACCCACCGGTCGACGCGGACGTCCCAGTAGGCGAGGTCGGCGCGACGCACGACGAGCTCGACCTCGCGTGTCTCGCCCGGCACGATCGCGACCGAGGCGAAGGCCTTCAGCTCACGGGGCGCACGCTCGAACGCCGAGGAGGGCAGCGAGGCGTAGAGCTGCACGACCTCCCGGCCGGAGACGGTGCCCGTGTTGGTCACCGGCACCGTCACGACGACGTCGCCGTCGGCGTCCACCACGGCTGTCGCATCCCCGTAGCCGAAGGTCGTGTACGACAGCCCGTGGCCGAAGGGATAGGCCACCTCCAGCTCCCGCGCGTCGTACCAGCGGTAGCCCACCAGCAGTCCCTCGCCGTAGCGCACGTGGCCGAGCTCGCCGGGGAAGGAGCCGTACGACGGGTTGTCGTGCAGACGCAGCGGCACCGTCTCGGCCAGCCTGCCCGACGGGTTCACGACGCCGTAGAGCACGTCGGCGGTCGCGCCGCCGCCCGCCTGGCCGAGCAGCCATCCCTCCACGATCGCCGCCACGCGGTCGCGGAACGGCAGCGCCACGACACCGCCGTTGGAGAGCACGACGACGGTGCGCGGGTTCGCCGCGACCACCGCGTCCAGAAGCGCGAGCTGCGCCGCCGGCAGATCGATGTGCTCCCGGTCGAAGCCCTCCGACTCCTCCACCGCGGGAAGCCCCAGGAACACGACCGCCACGTCCGCCGCGGCGGCGGCCGATACCGCCTCGTCGGTGAGCGCCGCCTGGTCGCCGCTGCCGTCCAGCGTGAAGCCCTCGCTGAACGAGACCTCGCCGGCGGAGAGCGCGCGCATCTCGTCGAGGGCGGCGTCGAGCCTGGTCGGGTTGATCAAGGAGGAGCCCGCCCCCTGGTAGCGCGGGGTGCGGGCGAACGCGCCGATGACCGCGACCGACGCCGACCGCTCCAGCGGCAGCACGCCGTCGTTGCGCAGCAGCACGATCGAACGGCCCGCGGCCTCGCGGGCCAGCGCATGGTGGGCGTCGATGTCGAGCGGGCCGTCCGCCCGCGGACGCGCCTGCGCCTTGCGCACGAGATCGAGCACGCGGCCGGCGGCGACGTCGAGCTCCTTCTCGTCCAGGCGGCCGTCGCGCACCGCGGCGACAAGCTGCGCGTCGGTGCGCCCGCCGCTGGACGGCATCTCCAGGTCGAGACCCGCGGGCAGGCCCTTCACGCGATCGTTCACGGCTCCCCAGTCCGAGACGACGAGCCCCTTGAAGCCCCACTCGCCGCGCAGCACCTCGGTGAGCAGCCACGGGTCCTCCGACGTGTACACGCCGTTGAGCCGGTTGTACGAGCACATCACCGTCCACGGCTGCGCATCCTCGACGACGCGCTGGAACCCGCGGAGGTAGATCTCGCGCAGCGGGCGGGCGTCGACATCGGAGCTGACCCGCATCCGGTCCGTCTCCTGGTTGTTCGCCGCGAAGTGCTTGAGCGACGCGCCCACGCCCTTCGACTGGATGCCGCGGACGAGGGCCGCGCCCATGACCCCGGAGACGATCGGGTCCTCGGAGAAGTACTCGAAGTTGCGTCCGCACAGCGGAGACCGCTTGATGTTGATGCCCGGCCCGAGGATCACCGCGACGTCCTCGATCGCCGACTCGACGC
This sequence comes from Microbacterium sp., assembly GCA_047606965.1. Taxonomy (GTDB): domain Bacteria; phylum Actinomycetota; class Actinomycetes; order Actinomycetales; family Microbacteriaceae; genus Microbacterium. The sequence continues at coordinate 1,580 of JASGDW010000117.1, read as the reverse complement.
CGAGCGCCTGCCCGACCCGCTCCGCCAGCTCCGGATCGAACGAGGAGCCCAGGCCGACCGCGGGTGGGAAGCACGTCGCCGGCACGCTCTCGGCCAGTCCCAGGTGATCGGTCGCCCCCGACTGCTTGCGCAAACCGTGCGGGCCGTCTGTCATGACGATGCCGGGGATGCCGGCACGCTCGACCCCCTTCGTCGTCCAGAAGTCGGCGCCGCTGGTCAACGACGCCTTCTCCTCCAGGGTCAGGTCGTGGACGTCGGTCATCGTCAGCTCCTCCGTTGGATCTCGATCGCGCGCGGCGCAGGAAAACCATATCGGTTTAGGTTTCTCGCGGGCAAGCGCGGACCCGGACCTCCGGCCTGTCCGGCCGACCACGCCGTGGTGGCGCAACGTGTCCCGGATGGCGTATAGTCGATCTTTGGTGCTCTGCGCCCTCTTGGCGTTCCGTCCTCTCGGTTCTCGGCCGCAGGGCGATCCGGCACCGCAACCCATCCACCGCAGACCGGCCGGTCTGCAGAAGCGTCAGCGAGGCTATGGCTAAAAAAGACGGTGTCATCGAGATCGAGGGCGTGGTGTCCGAGGCGCTGCCGAACGCGATGTTCCGCGTCGAGCTCAGCAACGGGCACAAGGTTCTCGCCACGATCTCCGGGAAGATGCGGCAGAACTACATCCGCATCATCCCCGAGGACCGCGTGGTCGTGGAGCTCAGCCCCTACGACCTCACCCGTGGCCGCATCGTCTACCGCTACCGCTGAGCACTCCGGCCGAGAAGTAACGTCCCGCACCGGCGGGCACGAAGACAGCGAACAGGAACCATCATGAAGGTCAACCCGAGCGTCAAGCCGATCTGCGATCACTGCAAGGTGATCCGCCGTCACGGCCGCGTCATGGTCATCTGCAAGTCGAACCCGCGTCACAAGCAGCGCCAGGGCTGAAAGGCTGCGGCACGCCGCAGCGCACAACTGAACACGGAACCGGCAGGGTCAGAACCTCTCGCGAGGGGACACCTCGGGCGGAGGCCCGGGCACCGATCCTGCTCCACACCTCCACACACTCCTAGGAGCATCGCATGGCACGTCTTGCCGGCGTCGACATCCCGCGCGACAAGCGCGTGGTGATCGCACTCACCTACATCTACGGCATCGGCCGTACCCGCTCGAACGAGATCCTGGCCGCGACCGGGATCGACGAGAACATCCGCGTCAAGGACCTCTCCGACGATCAGCTGATCGCCCTGCGCGACCACATCGAAGGCACCTACAAGGTGGAGGGCGACCTGCGCCGCGAGGTCGCCGCCGACATCCGCCGCAAGGTCGAGATCGGCTCCTACGAGGGCCTGCGCCACCGCCGCGGCCTGCCCGTGCGCGGTCAGCGCACCAAGACCAACGCGCGTACGCGCAAGGGCCCCAAGCGCACCGTCGCCGGCAAGAAGAAGGCGCGCTGAGCGCCCGCCCCCAGGTTCAGGAGAACAGAGCAATGGCACAGGCCAAGTCCGCGGCGCGCAAGCCCCGCCGCAAGGAGAAGAAGAACATCGCGCTGGGCCAGGCCCACATCAAGTCGACGTTCAACAACACGATCGTCT
>JASGDW010000116.1:0-30514 GCA_047606965.1 Microbacterium sp. | reverse complement strand
TCGGTGGGCACCAGCAGGGAACGCCACCACCGCCCCGAGAGCTCGACCCTGCGCAACACGCGTCCCGTCACAGCCGCGCGGTCGGCGAGCCCCTGCAGCGGATCGTCGTCCGCGTCCTCCCCGAGGAGCGTTTCCGCATCGTCCGCATCCGCCGGGTGCAGACCGAGAAGGGTGAGGATCCGTTCGGCGCCGCTGCGACGCGTCTGCCCGGAAGCGCTCCGGGCGATCGCGGGGACGGCCTCGGCGATGATGCCGATCGCGTCGTCGTCGGTCATGCGCTCACCAACCGCCAGTAGGCGCCGCGCTCGGCGAGGAGCTCGTCGTGGCTGCCGCGTTCGACGACCTGCCCCCGGTCCAGGACGATGATCTCGTCGGCGGTGCGGACGGTCGACAGCCGGTGCGCGATGAGCACGCAGCTCGCCCGCCTCCGGTCGATCGCAGACATGACCTCCCTCTCGGTCACGACGTCTAGAGCGCTGGTCGCCTCGTCGAGGACGAGGAGCGCGGGATCCTCGATGAAGGCCCGCGCGAGCTCGAGCCGCTGGCGTTGCCCGCCGGACAGCTCGCGGCCGCCCGAGCTCAGGATCGCGTCGTATCCGCCCGGACGGGACGCGACCGTCTCGTGCAGCAGCGCGTCCGACGCGGCCCGATAGACGGCGGCGTCCGGCACCGCGCGGTCCCAGAGCGTGAGATTGTCGCGGACCGTGGCCTCGAAGATCGTGATCCGCTGGTCGACGAAGCGCAGGCCGTCCGCGATCGCTCGCCGGCTCCATTCGGCACGGGGGACCCCGTCCAGCAGCACCTGACCGGACCACGGATGGAGCAGCCCCACGATGAGGCGACCGATCGTGGACTTCCCGCTTCCGCTGCCGCCGACCAACGCGATCCGGGATCCGGCTCGCAGCTCCAGCGACAGGTTCTCGATGAACGGCGGCAGATGCGGCGAGAACCCGAAGGTCACATCGCGCAACTCGAGGCGACCGGACAAGCGCGACCGCTCGCCGTCGGCGGGGGCGGGTCGTGGTGGCTCCCGCACGTGCACGCGCAGGAGTCCCTGCGCGATCTCCGGGTCGAGGTCGGCGCGGGCGACGTCGGAGAGGCGCGCGAGAGTCGCCTGGATCTGCTGCGCCTGCCCGGCCAGGGAGACCAGCAGCCCCAGTGGGGAGAGCACGGAGCCGAGGAGGACCTGGATCGCCAGCAGAACGCCGAAGGAGATCGTCCCGTTCAGCACGTGGACGGCGCCGACGGACAGGATCGTGATCGTGGCGATGCTGGTCACCGCCGCAGGGGTGGCCGACAGCGGCGCCAGCGCCGCGTCCTGCGCCGCACGGGTGTTCACGAGCCCCGCCCGGGCGGAGCTGATCCGTTCGAAGCTCGAGATCTCGCCGCCGCCGGCTTTGACCGACTCGATGAGCTTGACCGTCGACGCCTGGACGCTGCGCGCCTCGATCTCGTCGCGCTGCTGGCGGTGGCCGAGGTCGCTCTGACGACGGGCGGTCCAGCGCAACAGCAGCAGGATGACCCCCGCCGCCACCGCAACGGCGAGCCCCAGAACCGGGTCCCACGCCACGATCACGGCAAGGTAGACGAGGCCCGCGAGTGTGGAGAACAGGGCTTGCATGAGCGAACCCGAGAGCAGGGTGGCGATCTGCGAGCCCATGAGAGCCCGGTAGGCGACGTCGCTGGGAGAGCGTTGTGCGAAGAAGCGCATCGCCAGGCGGAGGATCCGCTGCATCTGGGACGCGAAGATCCGTGTGGTCAGGATCGTCCGCATCCGCGCCGCCACGGTCTGCTGGATCCATGTCAGCCCCAGTTGCAGGACGAAGCACACAGCGAGCCCGATGAGGATGACGGGGACGTCGTCGCCGTTCGCCTGGAGGATGGCCCCGTCGACGAACGCACGGAACAGGGCCGGAACGGCGAGGCCCGGGACCAGCACGGCAAGCCCCGCCAGGACGAGCGCGGACACCGCCGCCCGGGTGGCGCCGAGGTTCTCCCGCAGCACGGGCAGCGCCCGGGGGCGGGTCCCCCCGCGGGAGAAGGCCTCGCCGGGCTCGCAGGAGATGACGACCCCGGAGAACCCTCTCGCGAACTCCTCCTCGTCCACGTGACGCGGGCCCGAGACCGGGTCGTTGAGATACCAGAGGCCTTCCCGCCATCCCTCGACGACGAGGAAGTGGTTGTTGTCCCAGAACGCGATGAGCGGGACCCGGTGCCGGCGGATCGACACCGGGTCGGCGCGGTACGCGGCCACGGTCAGCCCGTAGCCGCGGGCCGCGCGGACGATCGCGGCCGCATTGCTGCCGTCACGGCTCACCCCGCATTCCTCCCGCAGCTCCTCCAGCGGGACCCATCGTCCGAAGTGGGCCAGCACGATGCCGAGCGCGGCCGCCCCGCACTCGACGGCCTCCATCTGCAGCACGGTGGGCGTCCGTACGCGCGTCCTGCGCGGGCTCGTCGCCTTCTCGGCGTGCGATCTCGTCATCCTCGGCGGGTCATCCGACCAGGAACGACAGCGGCTGCCGTTGGCTGACGATGACGGTGCCCGACACCAGCGTGGTCGGATCGATCGCGAAGTCCGGGCCGTCGCCGGAGGTCCACGCGAAACCGGAGGGCGTGTCGGCATGCTGCAGCCGTACGACCACTCGGGTGCCGCCCCCGCCGACGAGCTCGGCCAGAGCCGTGTTCGATCCGAAGATGAGGCTGACGGCATCCGCATCCGATGGCAGTCTGTCGATCGACTCCACCGTCGCGATGATGCTCCCGTAGACGGCATCCGGAGCCGAGACGGGGCTGACGAGCGTGCGCATGCCCGGGCTGAGCTGAGCGGCCTGCACCGGGTCGAGGAAGAGGATCGCCGTGTCGGCGTCGGCGGCCGGCAGGAGCTGGGCGACGACCTGCCCCTGATCCACCCAGGAACCGACCGGGAAAGGGCTCGCCTCGACGATCTGCCCCTCCAGCGGACTCGTCACGGCCACCGTCGTGCCGTCCGGGGTCAGGAGCGTCATCAGGGTGGCGCCGGCCGCCGTCTCCGCGCCGCTGCTCAGCCCGGTGCTCACGACCTGGCCCGTCGATGGGACGCGGATGGCGATCAGGCCGTCCGGGGGCAGGATCGCCCCGGTTCCCGCGGCCGTGACGGGCGCGGCGCCGAACACCCCCCAGACGAGGCCCGCCGCGATGACCGCGACGATCGCCACAAGCGCCAGCCACAGGCGGACGGAGACGGCGCGGACACGGCGTTCGAACCGTCGCCCGGCATCGAGCCCGGCCGTCCCCGGCGGCTGCGACAGGCTGCTGGAGGACGGCATGCTATCGCCCAGGTTCCCGGCTCACTCCCCGCAGCCCCGGTCGGCCGTGGGCCGCTCGCCCGCATCCTCGAGGTCACGCACGCCGTCTCATTCCGCTCCGCTCTGCGCCAGCAGAGCCACGAGGAATCTCCCCACGTACCCGGCGTAGTCGAGAAGGTCCTTGCCCCCGGTGATGTCGGCGAGCTGCTCCTCGTCGATCCGGTCGCCGACGAAAGGAGGAAGGGACAGGACGACCTCCTGAGGAGTGGACTCCGCGATGTGGATCGCGACCCCCTCGGGGACCTCGATCCCTTCCGCCGTCAGAGTCGCCCGGGGGTCAGCGAGAAGAGCGGAGCGGAATCGCTCGTCGGTGGCCGCTTTGATCCGCACGTCGCCGATCGTGGTCATCGTCACCATCCTTCGGTTCGACGGGGATGCTCAGAAGACGCGACGGTCTTGCGCATCACGGCTGGATATAGGGAAGAGAGCTCTGGGACAGGTGCTGTTCTCGCCGCGGGAACAGACTCCATCCGCCGGCCACGGCGTCGAGCTCTTCCTCTCCGAGAGCGCCGTCGCCGAGCGGGGGCAGGTCGATGAAGACCTCCTCGGCGGTCGACTCGACCACCCGGATCTCGACGTCCTCGGGAACCTCGATGCCCTCGGCGACCAGAGTCGCCCGCGGATCGGCGAGAAGCGCCTTACGGAACTCCGCGTCGGTCGCCGCCTTCACTCTCACCTCGTTGATCGTCACCATCGTCGATCTCCCTCCTCAGTGCACGATGTCGGCGAGGAAGCCCAGATAGCGAAGATAGGCCCCCTCCAATGCGGGTCTCATCGATGAGACGCCGCCGGTGACGGCGTCCAACTGCTCTTCGTCGAGTTGGTCGCCGAGATAGGGAGGAACGGCCAGGACGACCTCGTCCTCGGTCGACTCGAGCACCCGGATCGCCACCCCCTCGGGAACGTGGATGCCTTCGGCGGCGAGCACCGCTCGCGGGTCGGCGATGAACGCGTCGCGGTACTCCGCATCCGTCGTCGCCTTGAGCTTGACCTCGTCGATGGTCACGGTATCTTCCCCATTCCTTCCGAGGCGGCCTAGTCCGTCCCCAGGTAATTCCAATCGGAGCCGGCGCCCAGGTAGCGGACCCGCGGCACCGGGAAGAAGGAGAATCCGCCGGACAGCGCTCCCAGTTCTTCTTCGCTGAGCCGGCGGTCGCTGAGCGGGGGCAGGTCGATGAAGACGTCCTCGGTGGTCGACTCGACCACCCGGATCGACACCTGCTCAGGGATCTCGATCCCCTCCGCGGCCAGCGTCTCCCGGGGCTCGGCGAGGAGGGCGGCCCTGAATCGCTCGTCCGTCGCGGCTCTTCTGCGCACCTCGTCGATCGTCACCGCCATCAGCGCACCTCACGTTCCGTCTTCCCGCTCGGAGCCCGAGCGGACTCAGGAAAGCACCGCGCCCCGTCGCCCCGCAACATCGACGGAGGAGAAAACTCCTTCGCCGGACGTGCCCGCCGGGCGGCCCTCTCAGGGCAGGGGGAGCACGGCTTCCAGGCGCACCCCGCCGAGAGGGCTCGACCCGACCGTCAAGGTGCCGCCGTAGAGGTCGAGCTGCACGCGCATGCGGGCGAGGCCGCCTGCCTCGACGACGCCACCGCCGGAACCGTTGTCCTCGAAGACGAGACGGTAGCCGGTGATGCCGGAGGCCTCCTCGGCGAGCAGGACGTCGAGCTGCACGCGGATGGAGCTGGCTCCGCCGTGACGCAGTGCGTTGGACAGGGCCTCCTCGATGATCCGGACGAAGAGGATTGCCCGTTCCTCGGTGAGCTCCCGCCCCGCTTCCCTCGCGCGCCGCCACGCGACGGCATCCGTCACGAGGTCGACGGAGAGGCTGGGCGGCAATCGGTTCAACAGCGTTCGCACCGCGGAGAGGACGTCCCCGCCCCGCAGCTCGACGGGATACAGGGCCCGGCTCAGCGCACGCACGTCCTTCTCCCGCAACGCATCGAGTCTGGCGACGATGGCCCCCAGCCGGTCCGCGTGCCGGGGGGCGAGGTGCGAGGCGAGATCACGGAGCTCCGCGCCGATGATGACGAAAGAGTTCTGGATGCTGCCGTGCAGCCCATCGGCCACCTCCCTGCGGATGCGCAGCTCCTCTGCCTGCAGGGCCTCCAACGCTGAGACCGCGACCAACTGCTGCCGGGCACGGCTCCTCTCCGACTCCCGCACCCGGCGTTGCGCGTCGGCGAACTGCAGCGCGAGCACGAGCGCGACGACGATGACGGCGAATCCGCTGGATCCTTCCGCCAGCACAGCGAGCGGGCGGGTCACCTCCAGCAGCCCGAAGACGGCCTGGCCTGCGCAGCGGAACACCGCGCAGACGGCCGCGATCAGCAGGACGGGCAGAGTGCGCGCCGCGGCGCCGCGCGCTTGCGGTGCGAGCAGAAGCGTCAGCGCCGCCATCACGGCGACCGTCATGAGGTTCATGCCCGCGCGTAGGAGGAAGTCGCCTCCCTGCGCGACGAGGTCGTCTGCGAACGTGTTCAGCCCGAGGACGAAGATGGCCTGAGTGCTGGCGAGGATCCCGAACAGCCCGGCGGCGATGACCGAGACGGCGAGGGTCGCGTTGCGGTCGGCGACGGCGTCGGCCTGTTCAAGGGCCTCTTTCGTCTGCGGGGAGGGATGTCCCGCTGCGTCAGCCGTCGACCGCAACGGTCTCTCCGAGGTAACGGAGCGTCGCGGCCACGCGTGGATTGCGCTCCTTGTCCGATCGAAGCCCGAGCGCCCCGTAGACGGCGATGAGGTGATTGTCGACGGTGTGCGGCGCGATCCCCAGCCTCTCCGCGATCGAGGCGTTCGACAGCCCCTCCGCGACCAGGGCCAGGACCTCCCGCTGACGTCCGCCGAGCGAGGCCACGACGGAATGCGCCCGAGGAACACGCTTGCGCAGCAGCGCCGCGTCGAGGGCCGTGCGCCCCGTGGCCGCCATCAGGATCGAGTTGACGAGAACGCTCGCCGAGAGGGCGGCGTCTTTCGACAGGTAGTTCCATCCCCGGAGCTCCTCCTGCGGAATGCCCAGAAGCCTGTCCATCACGTCGACCGCGGAGAGCAGCACGATCCCGATGCCCGGCTTGGTCACCCGGAACCGACGCGCCAGCTCGATGCCGTCCCCGTCGCCCAGTTGCACGTCCAGCAGCACGACGTCCATCCGGGGCAGCGCGAAGGCCAGTGCGTCCCGCATGCCGGACGCACTGGCCTCGATCGCGATGCCCGGCACGCCGCGCAACAGGGCGATCAGCATCTGCCGGTAGAGCGTGTGATCCTCCACGATCCCCAGACGAGCCGCCATAGGACCACCCTGACACACGCGGAGCCTGAAATCCGCAGTGGCCGCACCCGTCCCACGGCGCTCACGCCGAGGGCGGGGGGCTGCGCGGGCCCGAGGAGAAGTCACTCGTCACCGACATCCGCGACGCCGTCCTGAACAGCCCCGACAACACGAGAAGCGCCGGAGAGAACTCCGACGCTTCTGCCGTCGAACGCCTGGGCCTTTATCTCAAGGTCATTTGTTCGAGTAAAACTAGTTTGGTAGCAGGAGCGGGGCTTGAACCCGCGACCTCACGATTATGAGTCGTGCGCTCTCACCAACTGAGCTACCCTGCCGCGATCCACCCGAAGGTGGCTTGCGAGCCCCGAGTCAGGATTGAACTGACGACCCCTTCCTTACCATGGAAGTGCTCTGCCACTGAGCTATCGGGGCGTGCCGCCCGCGCGCGGGCAACGAGAACGAGGATATCAGAGCAGCGGCATCCCGCCGAACCGGCGTGACTAGTCGCCGAGGTCCATCCGGCCGGCGTTGGCGCGCAGCCAGGCGATCGGGTCGATCGCGGTCGTGCCGTTCTGAAGGATCTCGACGTGCGTGTGCGCACCGTACGACTGGCCGGTGTCGCCGGTCTCGCCGATGAACTCGCCCGCGACCACCGTGTCGCCGACCTCGACCTGCCGTGAGCCGTACAGCATGTGCGCGTAGCGCGAGGAGACCAGCTGGCCGTCGATGATGTGGTCGATGACGATGGTCACGCCGTACGCGCCGCCGCTGTCGGTGGAGATGCGGACGGTGCCCGCGGCGATCGCCTGGATATGCGCCCCCTCGCCGGGGGTGAAGTCGGCGCCCTCGTGGAACTCGGACCCGCGCCAGCCGAACCCGTAGCTGATCGAGACGCCGACCGCGAACGGCCACTGGATCGCGGCGTTCGGGTTGTTCGTGTAGAAATCCGAGTAGTAGGTGATGTCGTTGGCCGCCGCGATCGCCGCGACGGACTCGGTCGAGTAATCCGCACGGTCGTCCAGCGCCGCGGTCTGCGCGCTCGCCGGCGCGACATAGGCCTGCACATCGGAGGCGGAGATCGAGGACACGCTCGAACTCAGCGAGACGCTGACGGTTCCGGATGCGGCGGACACCGCCTCGGCGGGGGTGGTCATGCCGACCGTGAGCAGGCCGACGACGGACATGGCGCCGATAGACGCTCCCGCCGCGGTGAGCCGCTTGAGGGAGCCGCCCCGGCCGCGGAACAGCCGTCGCCACGGCGTCGCCCCGGTCTGCTCGGCCTGGTCGGGCTCCTCCTCGGCGATCGCGGCCGCCGCGACCTGGATCGGGGTCTCCCCCGTGAACGAGAACAGACGGGCCGCAGCCTCGAACTCATCGACGACGACGCTCGCGTCGGCGTGCACCGCCTGCGCGAACACGGCGTCGGCGACCGGCTCCGCCGAGGCGGCTGCGGAGGGCTCGCCCCGCTGCGCCGCGGCCGGCAGCGCGATCGGCGCCGTCGCGACCACCGGCGCGACCAGCGTGTCCGACGTGACGATCGGCTCGGCCGCGGTCCGCGCCGCCTCGCGCGCAGCCATCTCTCGCAGTTCGCGGCGGGTCAGCGGGACCGCGGGAACCGGCACGGCTGCCGGGACGACGGGTTCCGCCGCGTTCTCCCGAGACGCCGCGTCGTCGACCGCGAGGGCGGGGCGGCGGCTGCGCCGCGACAAGGCGCTCTCAGCCGCAGTGCTCTCAGGGATCAAAACGCAGGTCGCCTCGGTTCGTGTCGCGCATGCGCGACTGATTCGATGATTCGGGTCGTCGTTCTTCGCTCGGGCAAAGAAGATAACGGACGGATAAACCCTAGCGGCATCCGCCTGGGAATGCCATGCGCATGCCTCAATCGGTGATGATGTCCGAGAGCCTGCGGAAGAGGTCAGCTCCGGCGGCGATGGTCATCGCCCGGCCAGGCCCGCGCCCGCCGATGCCGCCCACCCGTCCGCCCGCTTCGAGGACCAGCAGGGCGCCGGCGGCGATGTCCCAGGGATGCAGGCCTCGCTCGAAATAGCCGTCGAGTCGCCCCGCGGCCACGCCCGCCAGATCGAGCGAGGCGGCGCCGATCCGCCGGATGTCCCGCGCGAGCGGCATGACCTTCGCCAGCCGCGCGAGGTCACCACGGTGAGTGGCCGGGTCGTAGCCGAATCCGGTGGCGATCAGCGCCCCCGCCGCGGACACCGGATCGGTCACCGCCAAAGGCCGGTCGTCGAGGAAGGCGCCGTCGCCCTGCGCCGCCCGGAACAGCTCCCCCACCGCCGGGTTGTACACGACACCGGCCAGTGCGGTCCAGGACGCCGGGTCGGGATCCCCCTCGACCGCGGCGATGCTGACGGCGTAGGCGGGGATGCCGTAGGCGTAGTTGACGGTGCCGTCGATCGGGTCAACGACCCACGTCACGCCGCTGCGCGAAGGTCCGGAGCCCGACTCCTCTCCGAGGAAGCCGTCGTCTGGGCGGGCGGCGGCGAGCCGGGCCCGGATGAGCGCCTCGACCTCGCGGTCGGCCTCGGTGACGATGTCGGCCAGCGCGGACTTGGTCGCGGCGATCGAGACCCCCTCGCGCCGGCGACGCGCGGCGAGCTCCCCCGCCTCGCGAGCGGTCTCGACAGCCAGGCCCAGCAGTTCGACGGGAGAGGACACGGCCTCCAGGCTATGTCACCGCGGCGGGAGCGGAGGCGGAGGCGGATACCCCTGGTAACCGGACGGAGGTGCGGGCGGGCGCGACGTTGTCTGCTCGGACGCGGGCTGCGCCGAGGTGACCGGATCCGACGCCGTGACCGGTGCCGGCGCGGCCTGCTCGGCGGCGTATGCGGTCTGCGCCGTCTGCGAGATCGGGGCGGCGGCCTGCTGCGGTGCATACCCGGGATAGGTGGGGTGCCCGGTGTAGTAGGCCTGCCAATCGGGAGATCCGTCGGGCAGCGCCGGCAGGGGCGTGCGCCCGTCGACGTAGGTCGGCCACGGCAGCAGAGGCGTGGCCTGCGGCCGCGCCGGAGCGAACAGGATGTTCACCAACGGCACCAGCGCCGTGCCGACGGCCGCCAGGATCGCCACGGCCACCACGACCCGCCAGTAGATGTCGTGGAAGCGGATCCACTCCTGGAGGGCGAGCGGCAGCACCAGCAGCAGCACGAGCAGGGCGACCAGGCCGATCGTGATGAACCCCACGGTACGCGTGAACACGGTCGGGCGACGCAGCATGGCCTTCGCGTAGAGACGCACGTGCAGAACAGCGAGCTGCACGATCAGAACGATCGACAGGAACGACAGGAACCGCGTCAGGCCCTCCCACCCGCCCGAGCTCGAGCGCGCCGGCATCCAGACCAGCAGAGCGCCGATCAGCAGCAGGAGCACCCAGGCCGCCATGCTCACGACGACGAACCAGTCGGGACGCCGCGCGGCGAGGTGGGCGTCGAGGATCGACACCCCCGCGAAGGCCGCCAGCAGCACGATCGTGAGGAACGCCCGGGCGATGATGCCGTTCTGCGAGCCGATCAGCACCCAGACGACGCTCACCAGCGCCGCGGCGATCAGCGCTCCGATCGCGACCCAGATCGCCCATCGCGTGAGGCTCGAGCGCTGCTGCGGCGTCGTCATCGGTCATCCCCTCTCCGCGGATCGGCGTCCGCGCACCGTCATCCTGACACGGATGCCGCGCCCGCCGACAGGGCCTGTGCACAGCCCGCCCCGGGGGCGGTCCAGCCGACCCGCGCCCAGCCGTCACGGCGTGACGTCGACCACCATCCGGTCCGCCCACAGGTGCCGCATCTCGTCGACGAACGCGGCGTGGTCCGGGTGCGCGACCACCGAGGTCAACGCGTCCGCGTCGTCGTCGATGATCGCGACGAGGTCCCACGCCTCCGCACGGCCTGGGTCCGGCTCCGCGAGGCGGAGGGCCATGACGTTGCGGAGCACCTCGACATTCTGATGCACGACAACGGCATGGACGGCATCGCCTACGAGGCGCGATCGAAGGTGTTCCGTTATGCGCTGAAGCACGGCCTCATCAGCACGAACCCCTGCGCCGTCATCGAGAAGCCACAGATCGTCCGCGAGGAGCCGGTGTTCCTGCCGCCGGGACAGGTCGCAGTCATCGCAGAACGGCTAGTTGTGATGTCCTGCGAGGTTGCGACCCGTGCAGGGGTGCATGGCCGAGCGCGACCCACGGCTCACACCCGGGAAATACCACATGGAGCGAATGACACCCCTGCCCCTGGCCCAGGCGGGGTGGCCGACCGGATTGGCTCAGGCGAGAGCCGCATCCGTTCGGGTATGCAGGCTCAAGCCGACGGCGGGAGGCCGCCGTCCTTCGTGCCGAGAGTTCATTGCCCGGCGGCTCCGGGGGTTATGGTCGGACGTGTCAGCCTCGACGGAAGGCGTCTTGACGCCGGATGAGTCACAGTCCTTGTATCAGGGTCGGATCTTCGATGTCCAAGCCCATGCGATACAGCCGAGCACCCTGCGGTCCACGTCCGATCTCATCTCCACCGCTGCGTGGCTGGAAGACGGCACGAAGCGCATCATCGCCGATGACGTTCTCGCGACCGCCGCTGACGATCTCCACGGCCCGCGACGCCTCCGCACTCTCCGGGACGATGGCATCCAGGTGGTCACCGTCAACCTCGGCTTTCCCCGAGCAGATCCGGAACGGCTCCTACAGATCGTCGACGAGACGAACCGGTGGATGGCACGGCAGTCAGCGGAGAACCCTCAGCTGCTCGGCACCGCGATCATGCCCCCGGCACCGCTTCTGGCCACACCCGACGAACCACGTCACGGCGGCTTGATCGACGCCGCGCTCGAGGCCACATCGACGGCGATCACCCAACTCGGCCTGCACGGCATCATGGCCTCCGCCCACTACGACGGCGTCTTCCTGGGAGACCCCGTCTACGAACCGTTCTTCGGGCTCGCGGAATCCCTCCAGGTGCCGGTCATCATCCATCCCGCGATCACCGCCTCCGATGTCCAATTGGTCCCGCGGAAGAACATCCCGACCGATGCCGGGTTCCTCAACGACCAGCGCACCACCCTGCTCGACCTCGTCAAGGCCGGTGTCCTCGAACGCCACCCCGAGCTCGCTTTGATCGCCACGCATCTGGGCGGCGGAATCCTCACTAGCCTCGGCCGGTTCGAGCAACTCGACCTGCGCTTCCCCGACGAGAACTGGTATCTCGACTCCGCCGGGACCCGCCGAAGGCTGAACCGGCTCGGGAGCTACTTCCGGCGGATCCACTACGACTGCAACAACTCCAGCAGGGCCGACATCCTCCACGCTGTCGAGTGCGTCGGCAGCGACCGGCTGCTCACCGGAACGGACTTCCCTTGGGCCACCGACCACCACACCCGGCAAGTGCTTGGTGGCCTCGAACACGACCTCGCCCGAAAGATCGCCTACGACAACGCGCGCCGACTGTTCGCCTTCGCCCAGGATGATAACGACTGAGCCAACGTCCCTGGCGACCGCTCGCAGATCCGGAGGCTGATCAGCCAGGAGAGCAATACCAACCGGAGCGTCTAGCTTCCCTATTCCGGTCAGCTCGGCAGGCAGGTCATCCCTGGCTAGGCGGAGGAGCCGTTCTGATTGACCGGTGTTGGCTGTACTTGAGACTAGGCGCGTTCGGCTTCCCGCCGAGTCTCGGAGACGGTCGGCTGAGCGAAGCGAAAATCTGGAACCTCGCCTTCCGGGATGGCGAGTCGGTGATCTGGCCGGAGGCGGACTATCTGTCGGGGGTGACCGTGCAGATCGTGGATCGTCGTCTGCGCGACATGGGGGCACCTCGGCGGATCCAGGTAATCGGTGCAGCCCAACTTAGCGAACACCTCTCTGCTTTGGTCATGAACTCGTAGACACCAGGGGTTCCAGTGTCGACGATCGAAGGCACGACGATGGCTCAGGACGCGGGTTTCACGGAGCTCCTCGCCGAGGCATACGCGGGCGAGAGCTGGAATCGGCTGGTCTGCCCCTTCTGTCGCCGGCAAGGGCCAGCGTTTGACGGCCCGGCAGGACCCCCATCGCTTCAGCAAGAAGTTGCTGGTCAGGAGCACTATTCTCAACCGAAAATGTAGGTGGTATTGCGGCGAATCCGGCGGCTCAGGCGGCGTGGTTGCTGACTTCGCGCTCGATGAGGCGGCGCAGCCACTTCGAGACGCTCATGCCTTCCGCGGCGGCGAGGTCCTTGACCTGGTCGCGGACCTCTCGTGGCAGCACGGTCGTGACGGTGGGCGAGTGGGTGCCATCGCCGGAGAGGGAGTGGCCGCCGCGGGAGAGTCCTCGGAGGCGGGATTCCATCTGGGCGGCGTCGGCGTCGGTGTAGCGCTTGCCGCCGACGGTGACGACCTCGTCGTCCAGGTCGATGTCGTCGATGGTGGCGTCGGCCGTGGAGGCGATCCGGTAGCGGGTGGGGTCGATGCTCATGGTGTCCTCCGTGAGTTCTTGGGGGTAGGTGGTCGGCATCGCGTGGATGATGATGACGAGGTCGGGGTCCTCGTCGGAGACGAACCCGGCGATCTCGAGTTGGAGTCCGCGGTCGTCGACGCCGATCCAGTAGAGCTTGTCGCCGGACAGGGTCGGCTCGCCGGCGTTGATGAGGGCGGCGAGGATGTGCGCGTTCCGGATTCTGTGCTTGTGGGCGGAGCGGGCGACTCGGAACCTCACGGAACGAGTATATGATACATACCCGCTGTAACGTGCGGGGGATGCCGAACTCTCGGCCGGCGGGCTCCGACCGATGATGGCGCGTTCGCCTACGCCGCCAGAGGCCGGCGCCCGCTGGCGACCAGCACGCGAACGCTCGGCAGCTTCGCGTGCGCCTGGGCGAGTTGCTCGTCGGTGACTTGCGTGTAGATCTGCGTCGGCGTCCTCCTCGCGGTCTACCACGCCTACGGGTGATCCCCCGCCGTGGGTGTCCGATCTTCGTCGGGCTAGGCATCGGAGGTGGCGTCATGCGCAGCCGCCACGTTCATCTTCGCGCCAGAGAGAGGGCCACCCCCTCAGCGGGTGCAGGAGACCGAGCAGACGACTGAGGGACCGTCACCCTCATCGGGCTCGGCCCCTCATAGATCCGCGTGATCTCGCGATGGTGGCAGGTGAGGGATTCGAACCCCCGAAGTCTAAGACGGCTGATTTACAGTCAGATCCCTTTGGCCACTTGGGTAACCTGCCGGGCGCGCACCTGTCCGGCTTTTCCAGTCGACCAGAGGCGCGATCTCCGATCTTACCCGCACCGGCGGGGTCGCAGAAATCGTCAGCCGTCGCCCCGCTCGGCGAGCACGGACGGCAGCCGCAGCAGGGCCGCATCGACGTCACCGATCGCCACCACCGCACCGGTCACGGCTCAGCCCGCCACGACCCGGTCGACGAAGCCCTCGGCACGCTGACGGGTGCCGTCGATGCGGCGGTCGACGCTCGCACGGATCTCGTTCGGCGCGAGCGGCGCGGCCAGGCGCACGGTCTCGTGACACGAGAGATCGGCGCAGATGTAGGTGCCGACGCTCGACCCGGTGCCGTCGGGGCGGTGCGCGGTGAACAGCGTCACCTGATCGGCCGGCTGCATCGTGTGGCAGACGTTGCACATCGCCGATCGGTCGCGGCTCACGCCCTGCGCCGCCCGCAGCACGACACCGACCGGCCGGCCCCCGCGCTCGGCGATGAGGTATCCACGGCCGCGGCGGGAGGGATCGCGCCAGGCGAGGAAGTCGAGGTGGTCCCAGTCCAGGAGCAGGTAGTCGTGCGGCAGCGCCGCCTGGCGCCGCTCGGCGTCGTCCGCGTTGACGAGGCAGGCGCGGATCTCGTTCTCGGTGAGGTGCCGCATCCGTTCAGTCTAGAATCGCGGGCATGGCCGACAGCTCCTTCGACATCGTCAGCAAGATCGATCGGCAGGAAGCCGGCAACGCCCTGAACCAGGCGCGCAAGGAGGTCGAGCAGCGCTACGACTTCAAGGGCACCGGCGCCTCGATCTCGTGGAGCGGCGAGTCGATCCTCATCACGGCGAACACCGAGGAGCGCGCGAAGGCGGTGCTCGACGTGTTCCAGTCGAAGCTCGTCAAGCGCGGCATCTCGCTGAAGAGCCTCGACTCGGGCGACCCGGTCGCATCCGGCAAGGAGCACCGCATCACCTCGACGCTCAAAGAGGGCATCTCTCAGGAGAACGCGAAGAAGATCGGCAAGATCATCCGCGACGAGGGCCCCAGCTCGGTCAAGTCGCAGATCCAGGGCGACGAGCTGCGCGTGCAGTCGAAGTCACGCGACGATCTGCAGGAGGTGCAGCGCCTGCTCAAGGCCGCCGACCTGGACGTCGACCTGCAGTTCGTCAACTACCGCTGACCCGGTGGCGGATCGCCGCGTCCCGATCGAGCCGCAGCGGGTCGATGCCCCGCTGACACAGGCGGTGACATTCCTCGTGCTGACGATCCGCTCGGGGACGGATGCTGCAGCGCATGTTCGTGGGCGAGCCTGCAGGGTGACGACACGCTGGCCCGTCACGTCGTAGACAAGCCAGCTCGCTCGTCCATGACAGCGTGACCATGCCCCGGTGAGCATGTGCTGAGCGTCTCCAGTCTGCCGGTGCTCGCAAACGGCTCTGAGGACATCGGCGATCAGCTCATTGATTCGACCGTGCTTCCTACAGTCCGGGGCCTACCCGCACAGATAGCCCGCCCTTGCGTTCGTATCAACGAGATTTCCCACCCATTTCTAGTCAGTGACATTTACCAACAGACTGTTGCATATTGGAACGAGTGGGCTTCACACTCTCTTTCGTGACCGCCGACACAAACCTCTCCGCCGCACCTCCGCAGGGTCCGCGCGCTGGACTCGACATCAGCATCCGCGGCATCAACAAGTCGTTCGCACTCCGCGGCGGCGCGAAGCTCGAAGCCATATCCGACTTCTCGCTCGATCTGCATGAAGGGTCGTTCGTCGCGCTGATCGGGCCGTCTGGATGCGGCAAGTCAACGATCCTGCGCATGCTCGCCGACCTGGAAGAGCCGACACGAGGGTCCATATCCGTCGGCGGCGGCACCCCCGCCAGCGCACGGCGAAGCAACCGCATAGGGATCGCGTTCCAGGAGCCCGCACTGCTGCCCTGGCGTTCGGTCAAAACCAACGTCCGTTTTCCCAGCGAGCTCGGCGGCCGAAAGCGACTGTCGACACCCGAGGTGGACGACTTGATCTCGCTCGTGGGCTTGCGCGGCTTCGAGACCGCGCGCCCGTCGCAACTCTCTGGCGGCATGCGACAACGCGTGGCGATCGCCCGCGCACTGTCGGTCTCGCCCGAGCTGCTGCTGCTTGACGAGCCGTTCGGGGCTCTGGACGAATACACGCGCCAGACGATGATCTTGGAGCTGCAGCGTATCTGGCAGGCACGCGCCGTCACGACGCTGCTGGTCACGCATTCGATTACCGAGGCGGTGTTCCTCGCGGATGAGGTCGTCGTCATGTCGCAACGTCCCGGAAGCGTCCGCCAGATCGTCACGATTCCGTTCGACCGTCCCCGCACACCGGAACTTATGCTGAGCGCAGAATTCCACGAGCGTGTGGACACGCTGACCGCGCTGCTCTACGACGTTCACGTCGACACCACGGCGGCCGGAGCATGACCGCCGCGATCATGCTCCGGCGAGTTCCCGTGACGGCGGCAGCGCACCTGCAACGGCTCCGGCGGATCGCCTTCTCGCTCGGCGGGGCCCTCGCGGTGCTCGCCGTCTGGCAGTTGGAGGCAAGCCTGCTACCGGTCTACGTCCTCCCCAGCCCGATCGCGATCGGCCAGCAGCTGCTCGAGCTCGGCCCTGTGATCGTGGCCGCGCTGCCGACCACACTCGAAACCGCTCTCTTCGGATGGCTGATCGGCAACGGTATCGCCATCGCGCTCGCTCTGATCGGCGGACTCTGGCTGCCGCTGGAGACGATGATCGGCCGGCTCGGAGTCGCCTCACACTGTCTGCCCGCGGTGGCTCTGGCCCCCATTCTCGTCGCTGTGAGCCGCGGTCAGACACCGGGTATCATCCTCGCAGCGCTCGGCACGGTCTTCACCACTCTCGCGGGTATGAGTTCGGGCATCCGCTACGCCGATCCTCGTATCATCGAAGTGGGCCACGCGTTCAATGCAGGGACGCTTCCCCTCCTCAGACACATCCGTCTGAGGTTCGGGCTCGTCGGCATGTTCAACGGCCTGCTGCTGTCGGTCCCCGGTTCCATCGTGGGCGCGCTCATGAGTGAGTACCTGATCTCCGGACAGGGCGTGGGAGCCGTCATCATCTCCGCTCAAGGCAACCTCGATGCCCCCACTGTGTGGGCAATGTGCTTGGTCTGCTCGGGCGTGGCGGCTGTCGCTTTCGGCATCGTCAGCCTGGTGCGGAAGACGGCACTTCCCTGGGTGACAAAGGCGCAGGTCTCGTACACCGCGGAGCCATCGACAAAGACATCGCGCACAGCGCCGTTGCAAGTGCTCGGCAGCCTAGGGCTGTTCTTCATCCTCGCCGCTTTGATCTGGTGGGGAGCGTTGCGCGCGTTTCATGTCACCCCGTATGTCGGCAAGACGCCGTGGGATGTCGCGATCTATCTCGCTACTGGTCCAGACGCAATAGCTAATACCGGAGAGATCCTCAGCACTCTGCTTGTGACTCTCGCGCAAGCCACGGCAGGCCTGGCCTGCGGCTCGCTCGCCGCGCTGATAACCGCAGCCGCTTTCTCCGCACTGCCGCCGCTACGCGACGCGCTCATGCCCCTGGTGCTGGTGTTCCGTGCGATCCCGCTGCTGGCGATGACCCCGGCGCTCGTCGTCGCATTCGGGTTCGGGCAGACGACCGTCATCATCGTCGCGAGCCTGCTGTCGTTCTTCCCGACGCTCATCATCGTGCTCCAAGCGCTCGACACCGCACCGGACGAGTTGGAGCAGGTCGCTAAGGCGTACAACGCATCACGCCTGCAAGTTTCGCTGAAAATCCGCGCCATTCTGGCCCTGCCCGGAGTGTTCCAGGCACTGCGCATCACCGGAACCGGTGCTCTGCTGGGCGCCGTCGCCGCAGAATGGCTCACCGGTTCCGATGGAATCGGCTACTTCATGATCCTCGCCGCCGGCAAGGCGAACTTCGTTGCCCTGTGGGCGTCCGTCGTCGTGATCACGATCGTCTCCATGGGGATCTACACCGTCATCGTCATCGCCGAAGGCGCTGTCCGCCGGAGATTGCTCTGACGCTAGCGCCGTCTTCTCGTCCGCGAAAGCGCGCGAGACGACGTCTGACGCGCCCGCACACCTTCCCTCCTCGCCAACCCACGCTCGATATCAAGGAGACCCATGAAGCACCCATTCACCCGACGAACCTGCATCCCGATCCTGGTCGTCACAGCACTGGCGATGGCGGGCTGCGCATCGGCAACGGCGTCATCCACCACGACCGACGACGCCGCCTCCCTCACGCTGCAGCTCCGCTACATCACCAACGTGCAGTTTGCCGGAAGCTACGAGGCGGAACAGAGCGCATACGCAGACGAGAACCTGACCGTCGATCTGGTTCCGGGTGGCTCCGGCATCAGCGTCGACCCGGCCATCGAACAGGGAACGGTCGACATCGGCATTTCTTCGCCATCGTCAACCGCGGAGGCAGACGCTCAGGGCGCCGATCTCGTGATCATCGCCGCCGGCTATCAGAACGCCTCAGACGTCATCGTCTCGCTGCCCGGTAACCCGATCTCGAGCGTGGCGGACCTCAAGGGCAAGAAGCTCGGCGCCTTCTCGTCCCGTTTCGACAGCGTAGAGAACATACTCGAGGCGAATGGCCTACAGGAAGGCGATGTCACGCTCGTTCCGATCACAGACGACACATCCATGCTGCTGAGCGGGCAGGTCGACGCGATTGTGTCGATCTCGACGAATGCACCCATCACCCTCGAGCAGCAGGGGATCACTCCAGTGGTGCTCGACGCCGACGACCTGGGGATCAACCAGCTCGACTTCACCTATACCGTCGCCCGCTCCTCGCTCGAAGACCCCGTCAAGCGATCCGCGATCGTACGCTTCATCCGCGCGGAGGCGGCAGGCTGGCAGGCCGCCATCGACGACCCCGAAGGCGCTACCGATCTGACCTTGAGTCTCTATGGCACGGCCAACAGCCTCGACGCGGACCAACAGCTCGCGCAGATGAAGGCGCAGATCGCACTCTTCGAACCCGACGGTGATCCTGCGAGCCTTCTCCAGATGTCGGATGACAAGATCGCCGAGACGCTCGAGACCCTCGAGAAGCTAGGCGTGGACGCGGATGACAGCCTGTTCGACACGAGTGTGCTCCAGGAAGCCCTCAATGGCTGAGCGCACCACTGTCCCGGGGGAGGTCGCAGCAGCTCGGGCGATCTCCTCCGGGGCATCCCTTCGCACCAAAGTGGCCGTAATCGGTGCCGGACCCACCGGCGCGGCCCTGGCGCTCGGACTCGGACGGCAGGGTGTTGACACGATCCTCGTCGACGCCCACCGCGAACCTCGCCGTGGCGTGCGAGCGGGCGGCTTCACCAGCCGCGGCATGGAAGTGCTACGGGTACTGGGAGTGGCCGACGACATCCGTGATAGAGCCGCGGTGCGAAAGGGTTGGCCGGCAACAAGCGTCGTGACGACGGGCCTGGCCAGCGGCGCGCTCGTCGCGGCGCCGACCGGCGCGCCGTCGACCGTATACGCTCCCGCAGAGATCCGTCAGAACGTGCAGGCATGGGTGACCGAAGCGGTAATGCGCGAACACATCGATACCTGCCCGAGCGTGACCACACTCTACGGGCGCGAGTTCGCCGGAGATCTCCGGCAACACAACGACCATGTGCACCTGACGGTGCTCGACTGGTTCGGCAACCCCTCCGAGCTGCGCGCGGACTATGTGGTAGCCGCAGACGGCGTGAACAGCATCGTCCGTGAGGTGCTCGGCGTGCCGATCACCGGGGCACGGCGGTTCCGCGTTCACCACACGATCGAATTCATCGCCCCCGGGTTCGGACGTGCGCATGCTCTGGGCGAGCACAATCAGTACCAGGTGTACACGGATCGAATGCTGGCGTACTTCCTGCATCAAGACATGGGCAACCGCTGGACCATGCAGATCGAGGAGATCGACCCCAACATCGCAGACCTCGTGCTGACCGACCCGGTCTCCATCATCCGCATGGCTCTGGGCCACGACGACGTCGAGATCGAGTGGGCGGCGGGCCGGCGGTGGAAGGCCAACGCCTTCTGGACGTCCACACAGCGGGTCGGGCGAGTATTCCTGGCGGGTGACGCCGCACATCCCACACCGCCCGGCGGACTTGGTGTGCAGCTCGGCCTCACGGATGCGCTCGACATCGCGTGGAAGCTGGGCGCGGTGTGCCGGGGCTGGGGCGGACCGAAGCTCCTCGACTCAATCACGGACGAGCGTCTGCCTATCAACCGCGCCGTCGTCCAGCGCGTGGATACCTCGCCTTCTCTGCGACATCTGGCCTTCGTCGGACTCGAAGGCGATGCGCTCAATGAGGCGGTGCTCGCCTCGGTCGAGGCGCGTGACCGCCACCGCGGCGACAGCAACATCATCTCCCACGGTGCGGTCTATCGCGATTCTCCCGTGGTCGTGATGGATGTGGAGTCTGCGCCTCCCGCCGGACTGTTCTCAGACAACCCATGCGCCGAGCTCGCAAAGCAGATACCGCACCGTGAGGTCTTCGGAGGTCGAGCCTTGCTCGACCTCCCTGGCTGGGGTTTCGCCCTCCTCGTCGCCGAAGCGGAGCATGCCATTAAATTCGAGGCAGCTGCACAACGGCTCGGCATCCCTCTGTCTGTCGCTGCCATCGGCAGCGATGTCGTCGCAGAACTCGTGGGTCACCGGAGAAGCTGCAGCATCCTGCTTCGCCCTGATGCATTCGTGGCGTGGATGGGCGATGTCTCCGACGTTGACCCGGCATATGTCTTGAGCACGGCTGCCGGGCAGAAAGCCCCTGCGCAGGTGGGCGGATGACCGGCATAGCGGTCATATCGCACTCGGCAGGAGAGCTATGGTGGGTGCTGATGGGTACCCAGTCGACTGGTGAGCAACGTGAAGCCCGCTCGGGCCGTCGGGGGCGCCCGTCCAAGGTGTCACGCGACGACATCATCGCAACCGTCGCCCAACTCGGTTTCCAGAACTTCAGCGTGCCGGCCCTGGCAAGAACGCTGGGCGTGGATCATTCGACTCTCTATCGCTACATCGATGGCCGAGACGACCTCGTGGTAGCCGCAATGGAGCGCTGCTTCGCGCAGAACGCGTGGCCGCCTGCCGAAAATGGCGACTGGTCTGAAACCGTGCGGGCTTACGGTCGTGCGTATTCACGGCTTTATGCCGAGCATCCCGGTCTGGCATGGGCCCTCGGAAACATCTCCCGGCGCGTCAACGCCTCGGTCGAGACGATGAACCTGTTCCGCACCGCTCTGGTGGATCGAGGCGTCGCTCCTTATGAGGCGCTGCTGCTCAGTGACATGCTGGCCCAGCTCGTCCGCGGCGTCTACGGCCTTTGGCACGACGACACGAACAGCGGTGTAACTCTCGTCGAACGAAATGCCGCCCTTCTCAGTCGCTTCGAACGCACCGCGAGCGGTGCCGACCCCCGCGTCGTCGAGGCACTGTGGGACTTCACGAGCGAAGACGTGGAGGCGCAGCTCGAGAAGCGGGTCGAGATCCTCATCGCCGGATTTCGACCCCTTGTCGAGGCGACTGGCACGCGCCCACTGTGATATTCCCATCGGTGACACCCCGAGCGAGCCAGCATCCAGCGCAGCCATTCGCCGAGAGCATCACGAGCGCCGGACAGCCGACGGCCGCACCCGCCACGCTCACAGAGCGCCCGGTCATGACGGCACTGAACCAGCCAGGATGGGGCACCGAAGCCGCGCGCGGAGACAGCGGCCCTCGGGCGCCCCGCGCGGTGTGCCGAACTCGCGCTGCGCGCGTAGAAGTGAAGACCGATAACCGGCAACGACCCGTGCGGCTGGTGGAACCGTGCACGTGCAGCACTTCCACATCGCGCAGCGGCCACATCGAAGCCGCGAGCGCCTTCTGTCGGCGCCTCACGATCGTCGTGACCAGCGCGGGCCCATCTGCTCGTCCTCGCCGGGCTCGAGCGTGCGCTAAGCGACCCGTGTGCCACGGATATCAGGCGCGCCGGTCAACCCGCAGACCATCATGCCTGCGCCGGCGCCCCCTCCTCCCCGCGGGAGATGCGCACCATCTCGTCGCGGGGCACCACCTTGATGCGCGCACGCTCGTGCGGGGCGCCCAGCGCGATCTCGTGCCGGTCGAGCCGGCGCCATCCCTCGAGGTCGGTCCACGCCACCCCACGGGAGGCCAGCAGCGCGGGGATCGACTCCGGCGAGGGGTCCTCCGGCCGCCACCACGAGCCCTGGTCGTTGATGAGGTGCTGAACCGTCTCCATGGCGTCGGACTTGGTGTGGCCGATCAGCCCCACCGGGCCGCGTTTGATCCAGCCGGTCGCGTACACGCCCGGCACGCGCTCGTTGGAGCCCTGGTGCAGCACCTGTCCCTCGTGGTTCGGGATGACGCCGTGCCGCTCGTCGAACGGCACACCCGGAAGCGGTGAGCCGAAGTAGCCGACGGCACGGTAGATCTGCCCGATGGGCACCTCGCGCAGCTCGCCGGTGCCGACGACGCCGCCCTCGGCATCCGGGCGCGTGCGCTCGTACACCAGCGCGGCGACCCGGCCCCGCGCGTCGGTGGTCACCTCGACGGGCCTGGCCCAGAAGTGCAGGTGCAGCCGGCGCGAGGCGGAGCCCCCGGCGTTGTTCACCCCCGGGCGGGTGCGCCACTGCTGCAGCACCCTGTCGATGACCTTGACCTGCTTGTTGCTGGCGATCGCGGCCAGCGATGCCTCGTCGTAGTCGAAGTCCTCGTCGTAGACGACCATGTCGACGTCGCGCAGCTCGCCGAGCTCGCGCAGCTCGAGCGGCGTGAACTTCACCTGCGCCGGTCCGCGCCGGCCGAACACGTGCACATCCGTGACGGCCGAGGCCGCCAGGCCCCGGTACACGTTGTCGGGCACCTCGGTCGGCAGCAGATCGATCGCGTGCTTGGCGAGGATGCGGGAGATGTCCAGGGCCACGTTGCCGTTGCCGACCACGGCGACCGACTCGGCGTCGAGCGTCCAGTCGCGGGGCACATCGGGGTGACCGTCGAACCAGCTGACGAAGTCGGCCGCGCCGAAGGATCCTTCCGCGTCGATGCCCGGCACGTCCAGGTCGGCGTCGAGGATCGCGCCGGTCGCGAAGACGACAGCGTGATAGTGCCTCTTCAGGTCGTCGAGGGTGATGTCGGTGCCGAAGTCGACGTTGCCGAAGATGCGGATGTCGCCCCGGTCGAGCACCTCGCGCAGCGCCGTGACGACGCCCTTGATGCGCGGGTGGTCGGGGGCGACGCCGTAGCGGACCAGCCCGTAAGGCGCGGGCAACCGCTCGAACAGGTCGATCGACACGTCGAACTCGCGCTCCGCCCGCAGCAGGATGTCGGAGGCGTAGATGCCGGCGGGGCCGGCGCCGACGACGGCGAGCCTGAGCTTGGTCATGGGTGTTCCTTTCGGGCCGGACCCCGGTCCGCGGGCGGAGCGGGGTCGGCGCGGGTCAGCTGCTGCGGTCGGCGACGGCCTCGGCGAAGCGCGTGAGCGCCTCCTTCACAGGGCCTCGGGGCAGCGGGGCGAGGGCCGCGACGGCCTGGCGAGACCAGTCGTGCGCGAGGGCGAGGGTCTGAGCGGTGGCGGCGTGGTCGCGCAGCTCGGCGAGCGGGTCGTCGAGGATCGATGGGTCGGCGCCCTCGGCGATGCGTGCCACGCCGGCGTCGATGCGGGCGAGCAGATCGGCGGACGCCGCGTCCCGGCGCTGCGCGAGCAGCAGGTACGGCATCGTCGGGACGCCCGCACGCAGATCGGTGCCGGGCACCTTGCCGGTCTCGCCCGCATCCCCCGACAGGTCGATGACGTCGTCGAGCAGTTGGAAGGCGACGCCCGTCTTCTCGCCGAACACGAGCACGGGCTCGCGGTGCTCGCGGGGGGCGTTCGAGAAGATGACGCCCGCCTGCGCGGCGGCGGCGATGAGCGAGCCGGTCTTGTCGGCGAGCACCCGCAGGTAGAACGCGACGCGGTCCTCGGCCTCGCCCGGTCCGATGGTCTCGTGCATCTGGCCGAGCACGAGCCGCTCGAAGGTGTCGGCCTGCAGCTTCATGGCGCCCTCGCCGAGGCTCGCCATGATCTGGCTCGCGCGGGAGAACAGCAGGTCGCCGGTGAGGATGGCGATGCTGTTGCCCCACACGGCGTGCGCGGCCGGCACCCCCCGGCGCACGTCGGCGCCGTCCATGACGTCGTCGTGGTACAGCGAGCCGAGGTGGGTGAGCTCGAGGGCGGCGGCGCCGGCGACGACCTCGTCGGTTATGCCCTCGCCGAGCTGCGCGGTCAGCAGGCTGAGCATGGGACGCACGCGCTTGCCGCCCGCTTCGAACAGGTATCGGCTGGTGGCGTCGGCGATCTCATCGGTCTGGCGCAGCTCATGCGCGAGGTACGCCTCGACCCGGGTCAGACCCTCCTCGACCGTGCGCTGCAGCCGGTGCGAGACCGGGCCGGCGAACACGCGCTCGGCGAGGCCGAGCCGGATCGGCACGGAAGCGCCGGGCGCGGAGGGGCGTGCAGTCACGACATCGAGCTTACCCGCGGCCGCTGCGCGGAATCCGTCTCCGCGGATGCGCGCGCGGACACGCACGTCGTCGACACATCGACGGAGACGAACGAAGAGCGACGGATCAGGCGATCGGCTTGCGCGCGCGGTGCAGCGCGACGATGCCGAACGTGAGGTCGCGGTGGGCGACGTCCGTCCACCCGGCCTCCCGGATGCGGCCGGCGAGCGTGCGCTGGTCGGGCCAGTGCGCGATCGACTCGTTGAGGTAGTCGTAGGCGTCGGCGTTCGAGCTGACGCCCTGGGCGATCACCGGCAGGACGCGGTCGTTGTAGAAGCGGTAGAGCGCCGCGAACGCGCGGCTCGGCGGATGCGAGAACTCGCACACCACGAGCCGCCCACCGGGCTTGGCGACCCGCAGCATCTCCCGCAGCGCCCGCGGCGGGTCGCTCACGTTGCGCAGCCCGAAAGAGATCGTGACCGCGTCGAACTCGTCGTCGTCGAACGGGAGCGCGGTGGCGTCGGCCTGCCGGAAGACGAGGTTCGCCAGCCCTGCGTGACGGCGGGTGCCCTCCGCGATCATGCCGGACGAGAAGTCGGCGGCGACGATCTCGGCGCCACTGTGGGCGAGGGCGGCCGAGCTCGTCCCGGTGCCGGCGGCGAGGTCGAGGATGCGCTGCCCCGGCCGCGGCGCGACCGCCCGCGTCGTGGCGATGCGCCACAACCGGTCGATGCCCAGGCTCAGCACCGTGTTGGTGCGGTCGTAGCCGGCGGCGACCTCGTCGAACATGCCCGCGACGCGGGCGGGGTCCTTGCCGAGGTCGGCGCGGCGCGGATTGTCAGTCACCAGCTCAGCCTAGGCGGTGCCGTGTGCGCGAGCCGGGCGAGCCAGGCGTCCGCCGTCGCGTCGTCGAACGGCGGCTCCGCCGCGGCGACGCGGCGCTCGAGATCGGTCGCGAGCCGCTCGAGGTGGCGCTGCACGTCCTCGGGGTAGCCGTAGCGGACGCGGTGCTCGTCCCACTCGTCGCGGTCGTCGATCCACAGGCCCCGGCCGTCGACGGCCTTCACGACGTCCAGATCCATGTCGATGCCGGTCATCTCGGCGGGGAGGGTGTGTGACCAGCGCACGTCCCAGCCGAGGTCGATGTACACCCGCACCCGGTGACCCGCCTCGTTGACGGTGCAGGCGAAGTCGCCGCCGGCGGGCACGAGGGTGACGTTCGGTACCTCGGCGACGACGTCCCGGCCCGGACGCGCGCTGCGCCAGCCGGCCATCTGCCCGAGCCAGTCGCCGTGCTCGTCGCGACCGAGGTAGACGCATTCGTGCACCCAGTGCGGGCTGCCGTCCCACTTGCGCCACCGGAAGGTGACGGACTCGCCCGGGCCGGGGCGGAATCCGTCAGGCTGGAGGACAGACCGCGCGTTCACGAGGCGAGTTTAGGCTGGTGGGGTGAGCAGCGCCCCTCCTCGCCTGGTGGTCGAGACCCGCGAGACCGCGCCGGTCGAGGATCTCCTCCTGAGCGCCGACCCGGCTGCTCCGCTGGTCTGGCAGCGCCGCGGCGACGGCTTCGCGGGCCGCGGCGTCGTGGTCGCGTTCGAGCGTCAGGACGCCCTCGTCGGGCACCGTCTCAGCCCGGGCGAGGCCTGGCGCCGGGTCGCGGCGGACGCCCGGGTCGACGACGCCGTGCGTCTGCCGGGGACCGGGCTCGTGGCCTTCGGCAGCGCACCCTTCGACCCGTCGTCGACCGCCCCCGCGCGCCTGACGGTGCCGCGCACGATCGTCGGACGCTCCGGCGGGCGCGGCTGGGTCACCCGCATCCGCCGTGAGGACGAGGACTGGCCGGCGCCGCCGCGGGCGTGCGCCTACGGGCCGCACTGGTCGGCGGCGCTCGGCCCCGGCGCGCAGTCCCCGGCCGGTTATCAGGATGCCGTGCGCGACGTGCTCGCGGCGATCGCGGCGGGCGAGGCGAGCAAGGTGGTCATGGCGCGCGATCTCACCGGCCGGGCGCCGGCGGACGCCGACCTGCGCCGGCTCGTGCGCGCCCTCGCCTCCGACTATCCGGACACCTGGGCGTTCGCGATCGACGGCCTGATCGGCGCGAGCCCGGAGACGCTGGTCACCGTGCGCGGCGGCACCGTGACCGCCCGCGTGCTGGCGGGCACCGCCGCGCGCGGCGCCGACCCGGACGCCGACGTCGCGGCGTCCCTCGCCCTGATCACGAGCACGAAGGACCAGGACGAGCACCGGTTCGCGGTGCGCAGCGTGCTGGCGGCGCTGGCCCCGCACGCCCGTGCCCTCGCGGCCGGCGAGACGCCGTACACGCTGAAGCTGCCGAACGTGTGGCACCTGGCGACCGATGTGGAGGGGGAGCTCGCGGATACCGCCTCGGCCCTGGACCTCGCGGTCGCCCTGCATCCGACGGCCGCCGTCGCGGGCACCCCGACCGCGGCAGCGATGGAGGTCATCCGGCGGCTGGAGCCCTTCGACCGGGAACGGTACGCCGGTCCGGTCGGCTGGATCGACGCGGCCGGCGACGGCGAGTGGGCGATCGCACTGCGCTGCGCCCAGTTCGGGGACGCCACGGGCGGCGTGCGACCGCTGACCGCGTATGCCGGCGCGGGCATCGTCGCGGGCAGCGACCCCGAGTCCGAGCTGCTGGAGACGCGGGTGAAGTTCCGCCCGATCGTCGACGCGCTGGCCTGATCCGCTGCGCAGATGCTGTCTCGGCGGAACGGGGCGGGCGGGGTGCGGGGCGGATGCCGGCGGGGGCGGGGACGCCAGCGGCTCAGCGCGCCAGGGGCACCTCGATCAGCTGTGGGCCCGCGACCGGCGCGGTCAGCGCCTGGTCCAGCGCGGCACGGGTCGACACGCACACGTACCCCCAGCCGTAGGCGGCGGCCAGCTGCTCGATCCCGGCGTGCTGCGGGGTGTACAGCACCCGCGTCGTCGCCGCCGCCGAGGCGAGCCGCGCGACCTCGAGGTCGTCGAAGATCGTGCCGCCGCCGTCGTTGCCGACCACGACCTGCAGTCGCGGTGCCGGCTCCGACGCCGGCAGCAGCAGGGCGCCGACATCATGCAGGAGGGCGAGGTCGCCCAGCAGCACGCGGGTCACCCCCGGATGCCCGCCGGCCTGACTGGCCACCGCGACCCCGACCGCGGTCGCGACGGTCCCGTCGATGCCGGCGAGTCCGCGGTTGGCGTGGACCGGCACCTTCTTGCCGCCGAGCACCTCGTCGGCGACGCGCACGAGCCTCGACGCGCCGAACACCAGCCGGTCGTGCGGCCAGGTCGCCCGCCACACCGCGTCGACGAGCCCGGCCCGGTCGACCGGGGCGCGGATGACGCCGAGCTCGGCCGAGATCGCGCCCAGACGCCGGCCCGGCACCGCGGACGCGAGCCCCTCGGCATCCGGCGCCGCCGGCGACAGGTCGACCGCCGCCGCGTGCGAGGCCCGCATCCACTGTCCGAGCCATTCCCGGTCCGCCGCTCCGGCGGCGACGACGACGCGATCGGCCGCGACGGTCGCGCCGTTGAGGTTGAGCGGCTCGCCCGGCCCGCGCACCGCGATCACCTCGACGTCGGGGCGGCTCAGGAGCGAGGCGACCTCCCGGCTGAGGGTCGGGTGCCCGACGACGATCGCGCGCTCGACGCGCCCGCCGAGGTCCGGATCGCCAAGGAGCGCGCGATACCCGTGCACGAGGTGACGACCGAACCGCGCGCCGCTGACGATCTCGGCCACCAGCGGCCAGCCGCCCTCGTAGGCGATGCGTTCGGCACCGGCACCGGCATCCGCCCCCGCCACGACGACCGTGCGCGGACCGCGTGGCACGACCGTGGGATCGTCGGCGCCTGCGGGCAGGTCGGACTCGCCGATGCCGCCACCGCCCTGATAGAGCGCGCCGGACGCGGTGGTCTCGTCGTCGAGCTCCGCGGCCGCCTCCGACGAGACCACGACCGGCACGGTCGCGGTCGCCCCGAGCGCGTACGCCGCCGCGGCGGGGAACCAGCCCGGCAGCGCCCCCGCGAGCGGTTCGCGCAGCGGCAGGTTCAGGTGCACCGGACCGGCCGCCCGCGTGCCGGTGCCGAGTGCGGCGGCGACGGCGTCCGCGGCCAGCCGGCGCAGCATCGCGGTCTGCTCCCCCGTGCCGTCCGGGTCGATCTCCTCCGGCACCGGCAGGTCGGCCTCGAACCGCGTGTTGGGGGTGAACATCCCCGGCTGGCGGGTGGTCTGGTTCGCGCCGACACCGCGCAGCTCGGGCGGTCGGTCGGCGGTCAGCAGGACCAACGGCACCCCGGAGTGGTGGGCTTCGAGCACGGCCGGCAGCAGGTTCGCGACCGCGGTGCCCGAGGTGCAGACCACGACCGCCGGCATCCGGGTCTCCCGCGCGATGCCGAGCGCGGTGAACCCGGCCACGCGCTCGTCGAGACGCACGTGCAGATCGACGCCGCGCTGTTCGAGCTCGGAGGCGACCAGCGCCGGCGCCTGCGAGCGCGAGCCGGGGCTGAGGACGATGTGCCGCACGCCGTGCTCGACGAGCGCGACCAGGAGGGCCGCGGCGGCATCGGTCGCCGGGGCGCGGCCGGCGTCGGCTGCGCTCATCGAGCGGTGCCGGAGTCCGGGTCGCCCTCGTCCTCGAGGCGGGCGAGGTCCTCTTCGAGCCGCCGGATGCGTTCGTCCTGCGCGCTCACGCCGCCGCGCGCCGTGGCACCGCCGCCCAGCGAGCGCAGGAAAGCCGGGTCGTCGTCGGGGGCACGCCCCGCCGCGGCGGCGGCGCGCGCGCTCACCCGGCCGACGACGAACCAGAGCACGCCGCCGACGACCGGCAGGAGCACGACGATCAGCACCCACACCGTCTTGCCGACGCCGCGGTGGCGCTCACGCGGCTGCAGGGCGCAGTCGACGATGCTGAAGACCCAGAGCACGAGGGCCACCAGCGCCGCGATCAACAGGAGCCGAGCCACGCTGCCATCCTAGGCCGGGCGCCCGGGCTCCGGCCGGGCGCCCGACGTAGGATGAACCGGTGAGAGCCCGACCCGCCATCCTGTACACGGTCCTGCGGCTGCTGTTCTTCCTCGTGCCCTTCGGGGTGATGCTCCTGCTGCCGATCTTCCAGGAGTTCTACTGGCTCGCCGGCATCTTCGCGGCGCTGATCGGGGCAAGCCTGTCGGTCATCTTCCTGCGCAAGCCCCTCGAGGCGGCGACCGCGGGTCTCCCCGCGAAGGGCGCGTCGCGACGCGCTCGGCGTTCCTCGGCCGCGGCGGACGCGGAGACCGAGGACGCCATCGTGGACGCCGCGCAGCCCGCGCCCGGGGAGGCGCCCGACGCCGGCCGCGCGTGACCGGGCCTCAGCCCACGAACGCCCAGAACAGCACGGCGCCGTACGCGAGCGAGGTGAGCGAGGTCACGCTCAGCGCGACGATCAGCTCCTTGGGCTCGCGGTAGGTCCACACGATCAGGATCGAGCTGAACGCCGCCAGCAGCAGCACCATGCTCAGCCACGCGATCGGGTAGAACAGCGCCAGGAACGCCGCGATGAGGAACGGCACGAGCACGAAGATCGTGAACAGCACCTGCGTGGCACGTCTGCCCACGAGCACGGTCAGCGTGCGCTTGCGCGCGGCCCGGTCGGGCACGATGTCGCGCAGGTTGTTCGCGAGCAGCACGGCGCAGGCCAGCAGGCCGACCGCGACCGCGCCGAACCACGTCTCCTGCGGCAGCGTCCAGAACGAGCCCGCCTGGATCCAGGTCGTGCCGGCCGTGGCGACCAGGCCGAAGAAGACGAACACGGACACCTCGCCCAGCCCGTAATACCCGTAAGGGTGCTTGCCGCCGGTGTAGAACCAGCCGGCGAGGAGGCAGGCGACGCCGACCGCGAGCATCCACCAGTGCTGGGTGCGCACGACCAGCGCGAGCCCGCCGAGGGCGCTCAGGGCGAAGAACACGAGGGCGACGGTCAGCACGGTGCGCGGCTTCGCGCGACCGGCCCCGGTCAGGCGCGCGGGGCCGACCCGGTGGGCGTCCGTGCCGCGGATGCCGTCGCTGTAGTCGTTGACGAAGTTGACGCCGATCTGCATGGACACGGCGACCGCGAGGCAGCCCAGCGCGAGCACCCAGTGGAGCAGCCCGTCGTAGAGCACCGCCGCGCCGGTTCCCGCGAGCACCGGGGCCACCGCCAGCGGCAGGGTGCGCAGGCGCGCGGCGCCGATCCAG
>JASGDW010000115.1:0-4615 GCA_047606965.1 Microbacterium sp. | reverse complement strand
GCGCGCACGACGGGGATCCGCAGGTCGGTGTGCCTGTCGTGCGCGCCGCCGGCGGCGTGGGCGGCAGGCCTGGTCGCGACGGCCATGGGGGCTGGCGCCCTCACGTCGGCGACCAGCTGGATCGGCGCGCGATCGATGGGCGTCGGTCTGGTGACGCTCGGGCTCGGAGCGCTCGTGTGGGGTGCCGGCGCGCTGCGGGCGGGACGTCCGGTGACGCCGCGGACGGCGGTCGCCGGCGCGATCTGCATCATCGCCCTGGCCACGGGGATGCTGCTCGTCGCTCCGGCCCACACGAGCGTGTTCGCCGTCGCGAGCGTGATCGCCGTCGTCGTCCCGGTCGCGCTCATGACCGCCGGAGCGGCTCGGCGCGACGTCCCGGCGGCGGTGCCGTCGATCTGGGTGCTCGTGGTCGCAGCGCTGATCCTCGGCATGGCCGTGCCCCCGATCCTGGCGTCCGTGCAGAACGCGGTGCTCGTCGACGACCTCGGGAACCTGCCCGTCATCCCGGGTCACACCGGGCACTGACCAAGAGGCGGCCGGCGCAGGATCAGCAGCAGGTCGGCCAGGAGGGAGCGGGATCTCGAAGCCCATGCGAGGCCTTTCGGGTAGGAGGAAGACTCGAGCGTCCTCCCCGCGGTCGCCCGGTTCACGCACAGCGGACGACCAGCCCGGAGCTGTGAACCCAGGCGCGGACGCGCCGCGCGACGCCGATGACGTCCCCGTCGACCTCGACCCGGATCGGCTCCTCCGAGCGGTATTCCAGGACCCTCCCGCGGTAGCGCGGGATCAGCCGATGCGAACGCCGGCCATGCAGCACCGCCCACGCGACTCCGAGCCACTCCCAGCCCGTCCTCGGCGTCAGGAGGAAGCCGTCCAGGATGCCGTCGCTCGGGCTGGCGTCCGGCAACAGGGGCACGCCGAGCTGGATGCGGCCGCAGTTGCCGACCACGAGTCCGTGGGAGAGCCCGAGTGCGCTGCGGGAGCCGTCGACACGGACCTCCCCACGGGCGCGGCTCCGGCGGATCGCTCGCAGGCCCGAGAGCACGTAGGCGATCGATCCGAAGCGCTTCTTGAGGACGGGGTCGGCACCGGCCATGATGTCCGCGTCGATCCCGGCGCCGGCCATCACCACGAAGGCGTGCCGTCGGAGGCGATCGCCCCGACCGGTCGTATCCACTTCCAGCCAGCCCAGATCGATGCGGTGGTCCGCGCCGTCACACGCCAGCCGGACCGCGGCGACGACGTCACCGACCGGGGTTCCGAGGTTCCGCGCGAGCAGGTTGCCCGTGCCCAGCGGGATGAGCCCCATCGGGACCCCGGTGCCGCCGAGCTGCTCGGCGACCGTGCGGATCGTCCCGTCGCCGCCCGCGACCAGCACGATGTCCGCGCCCGTCTCGAGGGCGATGCGCGTCTCCGCCGCGCCGCGGCTCTCCGCCGTCGTCGGCAGCCAGAGCGGGGCGCTCCACCCTTCCTGCAGCGCGAACTGCGCGTCGACTCTCCGCCGGAAATCGGCGAAGGAGCGCTGCGTGCGGAGCTTCGCGGCGTTGACCACCACCGCCGCGCGCTTGGTCCGGCGCGGCGCGCCCGTCAGCTCCGGCGGCGCATCGCGCTCCACGCCGGCAGCGGTCAGAGCGGGTCCGCAGAGGGTCATAGGTCGATGCTCGACGCGACGGCTGCTCACGACATCGTCGCCGCGGACGATTCTGTCTGCTGCATCCGCAGCAGTGCCGGCGCAGGCGCGGAACGCCTCGCCGGGACGCGACGTCCGCTCCTGATCGATCTACTGCAATCGCGGTAGATCGAGGACTCCGTCTGGAGGCATCGGAATCACCGGGCTTTCCGGAGAGTGGATGACGCACATCCTTCCCTCGAAAGCCCCAAGGAGTCCCATGTCTACGTTCCTCGCGCGCCTCGGGCGCGTCAGCGCCCGTTTCCGATGGGTGGTGATCGGCGCCTGGGTCCTCGTGTTCGCGGTCCTGGCCGGCGTGCTCGCCATCGGTCTCGACCGCGGGGACGCCGGAGAAGCGGAGACCGTCCTGCCCGACACCGCCTCGTCGGTGGCCCTCGAGACGATGAACGAGCAGTTCCCGTCCGAGAGCTCGGACGCACCGACGCTGCAGCTCGTCTTCCAGCCGGAGTCGGGCGACGTCACCTCGGCGGACGTCGCCGCGCAGATCCAGGAGGTGCTGGCGGATGCCGCGGAGCTGCCCGGCGTCCAGTCGGTCAGCGACCCCTTCGACCTCTCCAGCCCGTACGTCTCCGAAGACCTCACGGTCGCCGTGGCGACGCTCACCTACGGCGAGCTCACCGAGGACGAGGAGAAGGAGTACTACGACGCCGCCCTGGAGTTCCAGGAGAACGCACCGCCGGCCCTGGGCGTCGAGCTGGGTGAGAACCTGGTGCCGGTGGGCGCACCCGAGCCCGGTGTGGGCGAGGCCGTCGGCGTCCTGGTGGCCCTGGTCGTGCTGGCTCTGACCTTCGGCTCGCTGCTCGCCGCGGGCGCGAACCTGCTCATCGCCGCGTTCGGCGTCGGCGTGGGCCTGGTCGGCACGCTCGCCTTCGGAACGTTCTTCCCGATCGGCGACAACGCGATCATCCTCGCGGCGATGCTGGGCCTCGCCGTCGGCATCGACTACAGCCTGTTCATCCTGTCGCGGTTCAAGATCGAGCTCCGATCCGGCCGAAGCGTCGACGACGCGATCGCCCGCTCGGCGGGAACGGCCGGCACCGCGGTCGTCTTCGCCGGCTCGACGGTCATCGTCGCGCTCGTCGCCCTGCTGGTCGCGAACCTGAGCTACGTGACCGAGATGGGCATCGCGGCGGCGGGCACCGTGCTGATCTCGGTGCTGCTCTCGCTCACCCTGCTGCCGGCGGTCATGCGGTTCATCGGCACGCGGATCCTCACCCGGAAGCAGAAGGCCGCGCTGACCCGCGGCGAGGTCCACACCGAGGGCGCGGTGCAGAAGCGCGGTGTGCTGCGCGGCTGGGGCCACGTCGTCGTCAACCACCCCTTCCTGTCCCTGCTGGCGGGCGTCGCCGTGCTCGTTGTCGTCGCCCTGCCGATGCTCAGCATGAAGACGGCGTTCAGCGTGCCGGGCGGTACCGACCCGACATCGACCGAGCGCACCGCGTACAACCTCATCGTCGACGAGTTCGGCGGTGTGCAGAGCCCGCTCATCGTGCTCGCCGAAGGCGACGACATCGCCGACTCGACGGCTCAGATCGAGGCGGACCTCGCCACGTACGACGGCGTCCAGATGGTCGTCCCGGCGGAGATCAGCGCCGACGGCGACTATGCCCGGATCGTCGTGATCCCCGAGGGCGGCCCCATCGACGACAAGACGAAGGACATCGTCAGCGAGATCCGCGCCGACGCCGACCAGATCGCCGGGGTGCATCTCGAGGTCACCGGCGAGACCGCGATCGGCATCGACCAGGACGAGGAGCTGATGCAGGCCCTGATCCGCTACGTCATCGTGATCGTGCTGATATCGCTCGTCCTGCTCGTCGTGCTGTTCCGGTCGGTGCTGATCCCGATCGTCGCCACGCTCGGCTACCTGCTCTCGGTCTGCGCGTCCTTCGGCGCCAGCGTCGCGGTGTTCCAATGGGGCTGGCTCGACCCGCTCGTGGCCGCGCCGCAGGGCGATCCGATGCTCAGCCTGCTGCCGCTCCTGCTGGTCGGCGTGCTGTTCGGGCTCGCGATGGACTACCAGGTGTTCCTCGTCTCCCGCATCCAGGAGATGCACCGCAAGGGACTGGACCCCAAGCCGGCGATCCGGGAGGGCTTGGCCCGGTCCGGACCCGTGCTGGTCGCCGCCGCGACGATCATGGTCGTCGTCTTCGCCGGGTTCGCCACGAGCTCCTTCGCGGTGAGCGCCTCGATCTCCTTCGGGCTCCTGGTCGGCGTGGCCGCGGATGCGTTCGTCGTCCGGATGATCCTGATGCCGGCGATCCTGTCCCTGCTGGGGAAGGCCGCCTGGTGGATGCCGAGATGGCTCGACCGGATCATCCCCGATGTCGACGTCGAGGGCCACGCCCTCGAACAGGCCGACGCCAGGGCCTAGCGGCGCACGACGACGCGGATAGAAGGAACGGCGAGACCCCCGGTCATACCGGGGGTCTCGCCGTTCGCGGACCCAGTGGGATCCGACGCCGCGTCACCGCCGCGAACGGCTAGCCGAGCAGCGCCACGCCGAAACCTGCGACGACGGCCCGCAGCTCGGCGAGGTAGCGTTGCGCCTGCTCGGTGAGCGGGATCGCGGAATGGCCGATCCAGCCGATCTCGATGCGTTCGTCCACCTCGAGCGGGATGGCCACGATCTCCGGGTCGAGGTCGTCGCTGATGATGCCCGTCGAGATCGTGTAGCCGTCGAGCCCGATCATGAGGTTGAAGATGGTCGCGCGGTCGGAGACCCGGATCTCCTGTGTGCTCGACAGGGTCGAGAGGATCTCCTCGGCGAAGTAGAACGAGTTGTTCGCCCCCTGGTCGAAGGTCAGCCGCGGCAGGTCGACGAGATCGGCCAGAACGACGCGGTCCCGGGTAACGAGCGGGTTCTTCCGGGAGATGAAGATGTGCGGGGAGGCGACGAAGATCGGGTGGAATGCGAGAGCCGAG
>JASGDW010000114.1:0-4678 GCA_047606965.1 Microbacterium sp. | reverse complement strand
GGCATCGGGCGGCCCACGACCGACCGGGAAGGAACCCCATGCTGATCTTCATCGCGAAGCGACTGATCTCCGGTGTGATCCTCCTGCTCGTCGTCTCCGTGGCGACCTTCTTCCTCGCCCACGTCGCCATCGGCGACCCCACCGTCGGGCTGCTGGGCAGCTCGGCCACGGCGGCGCAGCAGGAGGCGCTGGCGGCGAAGATCGGCACGGATCGGCCGCTGCTGACGCAGTTCTTCGACTGGTTCTCCCAGCTCGTGACCTTCGACCTGGGCGACTCCTGGCGCAACTTCCAGCCGGTGTCCGCGCAGGTGATGCTGAAGCTGCCCGTCACCCTCTCGGTCGTGACGTTCGCGATCGTGCTGACCGCCGTGTTCGGCGCGGTCTTCGGCGTGCTGGCGGGCCTGCGGCCCGGCACCTGGATCGACCGGCTCGTCAAGGGCGCCGCCGTCGTGCTGTTCGCCCTGCCCGGGTTCTGGGTCAGCCTCGTGCTCGTGATCTGGTTCGCCGTGCAGCTGAAGTGGTTCCCGGCGGTCGGCTACACGCCCCCCGCCACCTCGTTCGACGGCTGGCTGCGCTCGATCACCCTCCCGGCCGTCTCCCTCGCGCTCGGCGCGATCGTCATGGTCGCCGAGCAGCTGCGCAACGCGATCATCACGGTGGGCGGAGAGGACTTCGTGCGCACGCTGCGCAGCCGCGGGCTGTCCGAGGCCCGCGTGATCGCCCACCTGGTGCGGGCCTCGGCCCCGCCGGCGCTCACCGTCCTCGCCGTCATGTTCGTCGCGCTGCTGTCCGGCGCCGTCGTGGTCGAGTCGATCTTCAGCCTCCCCGGCATCGGCGCGCTCACGCAGGGCTCGGCGCAGAACGGCGACATCCCCATGCTGCTGGGCGTCACCGTCATCTCGGTCGTGTTCGTCGTGCTGGTCAACCTGGTCCTCGACATCGTGCTGGGCTGGATCAACCCGAAGGTGCGTGTCGCATGACCGTCTCCGCCGCCCTCGCCGACAGCGTCGACCCGGTCGCCGCGCGGCACGGCCACCCGCTCCGGCGCTACCTGCGACGCCCGGCCGGGGCGATCTCACTCGCCGTGCTCGTGCTCGTGGTGCTCGTCGCGGTGCTCGCTCCGGTCCTCGCACCCTACGACCCCGCCACGATCGACCTCTCCTCGGTCAAGGCGCCGCCGTCGGCGGCGCACCTGCTCGGCACCGACACGCAGGGCCGCGACATCCTGAGCCGGCTCGTCTGGGGCACGCAGCAGACCCTGTACGGCGCCCTGATCGCCGTCGTGTTCGCGCTGCTGGCGGGCGTGCCGGAGGGGGTGCTGGCCGGCTACTTCGGCGGCCCGTTCGACCGCATCGCGACGTGGGTCAGCGACGCCGTCCAGTCGGTGCCCGGCATGATCATCCTGCTCATCGTGGCCGCCGGCACCGGCTCCGACTTCACCTGGATCATGGCGACGGTCGGGGTGTTCATGGCGCCCGGGTACTTCCGGCTCACGCGCGCCACGGTGCAGTCGGTGCGCGAAGAGCCCTACATCGACGCCGCCCGGGTGTCGGGGCTCGGCCACCTTCGCATCATGTCCCGCCACGTGCTCACGGCCGTCTACGCGCCGGTCATCATCCAGACCGCGCTGGCCGCCGGCATGGCGATGGGCATGCAGGCGGGGCTCCAGTTCCTCGGCATCGGAAGCAGCGACACGCCCAGCTGGGGCGCGATGATGAACGAGGGCTTCGACAACATGCTCTCCACCCCGATCCTGCTGCTGTGGCCCTCGCTCGCGCTGGGCGTCACGATCGCCGCCCTCGCGGTCGCCGGCTCGACGCTCGCCGACGTCGTGAGCGTGCGCACCGAGATCCCCCGCCGCCGCCGCGCGGCCGCGCCGGCCGCCGCCTCGACCGGCACGATCCGGCACGCCGCCGCGGAGGCGGCGGTGCAGATCGCCGACCTGCGGGTGAGCTATCCCGCGCGGGAGGGCGAGGTCGAGGTCGTGCACGGCATCTCCCTCGACGTCGCCGCCGGCGAGGTGGTCGGCATCGTGGGCGAGTCCGGGTCCGGCAAGTCGCAGACCGTGTACTCCGTGCTCGGCCTGCTGCCGACGGCCGCGCGCAGCGAGGTCGGTGCGCTGTGGATCGACGGGCGGGACGTCTCCGGGATGACCCCCGCTCAGCGCCGCCGGCTGCTGGGGCGCACGATCGGCTACATCCCGCAGGAGCCGATGTCCAACCTCGACCCGAACTACACGATCGGCCACCAGCTGGTCGAGCCGCTGCGGTCCGTGTCGGGCCTGAGCCGTGACGCCGCCCGCCGGCGCGCGATCGAGGTGCTGACCCGGGTCGGCATCCCGGAGCCCGAGCGGGTCATGCGGCTGCGCGCGCACGAGGTGTCCGGCGGCATGGCGCAGCGCGTCCTCATCGCCGGCGCGATCGCGGGGAAGCCCTCGGTGCTCGTCGCTGACGAGCCCACCACGGCGCTGGACGTCACGGTGCAGGCCGAGGTGCTCGAACTGCTGCGCGAGCTGCAGGCCGAATACGGCATGGCGCTGCTGATCGTGACGCACAACTTCGGCGTCGTCGCCGACATCTGCGACCGGGTCGTGGTGATGAAGGACGGCTCGGTCGTGGAGA
The DNA here is from genome assembly GCA_047606965.1 of Microbacterium sp. Lineage (GTDB taxonomy): Bacteria > Actinomycetota > Actinomycetes > Actinomycetales > Microbacteriaceae > Microbacterium. The sequence goes on along the minus strand of JASGDW010000114.1, from coordinate 2,057 downwards.
CCGGCGGGGTGGACGAGCTGTTCACCGCCCCGGCCGAGCCGTACACCCGCGAGCTGATCGCCGCGTCGCTGGATGCCGCGGAGGGCCGGGCCGCTCTGGACGCCGCCTACGAGGCGTCCCGCGAGGGCGCGTCGGTCGCGCCGGGAAGGACGGTGACGGCATGACCGTGCCGCTGCTGCAGGTCGACGACCTCGTCGTGGAGTACGGTCGCGGTCGCCGCGCGTTCCGGGCGCTGAAGGGCGTGTCGCTGGAGATCGGCCCGGGGGAGTGTCTGGGCCTGGTCGGCGAGTCCGGCTCGGGCAAGTCGACGCTCGGCAAGGCCGTGCTCGGGCTCGCCCCGGTCACCGCCGGCGCCGTGCGGTTCGACGGCCGGGACATCTCGCATGCGCGCGGCGCCGAGCGCCGGGCGCTCGCCGCCGACATCCAGGTCGTCTTCCAGGACCCCTACGGCTCGCTGGACCCGACGATGACGGTCGGCGACATCCTGGCCGAGCCGCTCGTGACCGGCACGCTCGCCCGGGACGAGGCGCGGGCGCGGGTGCGCGAGATGCTGGACCGGGTGCGGCTGCCGCAGACGGCCGCCGCACGCTACCCCCGGGAGTTCTCCGGCGGTCAGCGTCAGCGCATCGCGATCGCCCGCGCGCTCGTGCGCCGGCCCCGCCTGGTCGTGTGCGACGAGCCGGTCAGCGCTCTGGACCTGACCACCCAGGCGGCGATCATCGACCTGTTCATCGAGCTGCAGCGCGAGACCGGGGTGTCGTACCTGTTCGTCTCCCACGACCTCGGCGTCGTACGGCGCATCTGCCACCGGGTCGCGGTGATGTACCGCGGCGAGCTGGTGGAGACCGGCGAGGGCGAGCAGGTCACGCGCGCCCCGGTGCATCCGTACTCCGAGCGGCTGCGTCTCGCGTCGCCCGTGGCGGACCCCGCCGCGCAGCGTCGGCGGCGGCAGGAGTGGCTCGCGGTGCGGGAGGTGGCCGATGCGCCGGCGCCGGTACGGTAGCTGTCGGGGCCCCCGGACGCACGACGGCCTCGCGGAAGGGGTGGGGCTCTGGGATGCCCAAGATCATCGATCACGACGAGCGGCGACGCGAGATCGTCGAGGTAGCCAAGCGGATCATCCTCAAGGGCGGGTTCGAGGCGGCGACGATGCGATCGATCGCGGCCGAGGCCGGATTCGCCAACGGCGCGCTGAAGCACTACTTCCCGGGCAAGGACTCGATCGTGGCCGCGACCTTCGAGAGCGTGCTGGAGGAGATGGCCGCGGGCGTGGAGCTGCCGGGGTCGACGGATGCCGGCGAGCGTCTCGAGCACTTCCTGCGGGCGCCGCTCGCGCACGACGAGGAGGACATCGTCGCGGGGCGGGTGCTGCTGGCGCTGTGGGAGTACGCGATGGCCAACGACGACCTCGGCGCGCTGTACCGGCGCTTCCTGGACTCGTGGCGCGTGTCGATCGCGGAGCACCTGACGGCGGCGCGCGAGGCGGGCGCGATCTCCGCCGAGCCGCCGTACGGCGTGCTGGCCGACGAGTACATGTCGGTCGTGATCGGGGCCACCGTGGTCAACCTGATGTACCCGGACGGCTCCCGCTTCCCGAACTACGACGCCTACCTGGACTCATTCCTGGCGCGCCTGACCTGATCCCGGCGCGCCTCCGACGAGGGGAGCACGCCCGATGACCGACACCCTGCTGCACGTGACGCGGATCCCCGCCGCCGACCCCGTCTCGGGTCCGCCGGCGGTCCTGCTGCACGGCTTCGCGTCCGCCGGCACCGCCGACTGGCCCGTCGACGCCCTGCCGGCCGATCTGGCGGAGGCCGGCCGCGACGTGCTCGTGGTCGACCTGCCCGGCCACGGCGCGGCATCGGCCGTCGCCGCGCCGCTGCCGGTGTCGGCGGTGCTCGCCCTCCTGGTCGACCTCGTCGGCGACGCCGAGGTCGACCTCGTCGGCTATTCGCTCGGCGCGCGGCTGGCCTGGGACCTCGCCGCGCGCGCACGTCGTCGCGGGCGGCGAGGTCCCAGGCCAGCCGCGCGCCGAGCGAATAGCCGACGAGGTC
>JASGDW010000113.1:0-3184 GCA_047606965.1 Microbacterium sp. | reverse complement strand
TAAGTAAGGATCAGAACAGGAAGCCCGCATGTACCAGAGCATCGTCCGTGCCAAGGTGCGATCCACGTTCGACCACATCAATGCGGGCGACTACATGGCGATGGTCGACGGGCTCGCCCCGCAGTTCGAGTACCGCTTCCATGGGGATCACGCGCTCGGGGGGCGTCGCACCAGCCGGGAGGCGATGATCCGATGGTGGCAACGCACCCTCCGGCTGCTCCCCGGGGCGCGGTTCGACATCCAGGACGTGCTCGTGAGCGGCGCCCCCTGGCGCACGCGCGTCGCGGTGCGCTCGCTCGTGTCGGGAGACCTGCCGGGCAGCGGACGGTACGAGAACACGGTGTTCCAGTTCCTCACCCTCTCCTGGGGCAAGGTCACCTCCGTCGAGACCATCGAAGACCTCCAGGTGCTCGAACGAGCCCTCCGCCTCGTCGCCGAGGCAGGCGAGCCCGAAGCGCTCGCGAGCCCCATGACGGACTGAGCAGCGGAAGAGGTCGGCACGACTCATGCGGGCGAGGCCCGCACTCCTCCCCTGGCGGTGTCCGGGGCCGGCTGCCGGGGTGCCAGAATTGCCCCATGCCCAGCGCCGAGACCTTCCTGGCGTTCCTCGCCGCGGCCACGGTGCTCGCCGTCATCCCCGGCCCGAGCGTGCTGTTCATCGTGGGCCGTTCGGTCGCACACGGGCGGAGAGTCGGACTGCTCAGCGTGATCGGCGCCGACCTCGGTCTTCTCCTGATGGCCGTTCTCGTCGCCTTCGGTGTCGGAGCGCTCACCGCGGCATCCGAGCTCGCCTCTTTGGCGCTCAAGATCGGCGGCATCGCCTACCTGATCTATCTCGGCATCCAGGCGATCCGGCACCGGAAGCGTGACGCGACGCCGCCGCAGGAGGGCGCTCCCCGCAGTCCCGGGAAAGCACTCGGGCAGGCGTTCGTCGTCGGAGCGACGAACCCGAAGACCCTCGCGATCCTCACCGCCGCGCTCCCTCAGTCCGTCCGCCCCGACGCCGGGGCGACGTGGGCGCAGCTGCTCGTGTTCGGCGTGATCTTCTGGCTGCTCGCGCTCGTCGCCGATTCCGTCTGGGCACTCGGCGCGGGGGCGGCTCGTGACTGGTTCGCTCGTTCCGCCAGACGGCGGGAAGCGCTCGGCGCGGCAGGAGGCACGATGATGATCGCCCTCGGAGCGGTCCTCGCGCTCGAGAACCGGACGAGCTGAGACGCAGGGGATCACAGGCGGCCTGCCGACCGCGCTCGTTCAGCGTGGCGGGATCCAGCCGTACCGGGCGCTCAGTTCGGCGGCGACCCGCGCGAACGACGACCGGTCGAGCGCCGCGGCCTCACGCCGCATCCCGCCGTCGAAGACGATGTAGACCTGATCGAGGTCGACCCACGACGGCCGCCCGGCCGCATCCCACGCCCCGGAGCCGAGCGGGAAGTACTCGCGGTCGGCGCCGTGCGGCTTGCTGGTGAGCTTGACGGCGTAGACGCTCACCGCGTCGCGACGCGCGATCACGAGCACGGGCCGGTCCTTGCCGCGGCCGTCGCGTTCGGCGTACGGAACCCAGGTCCACACGATCTCTCCCGCGTCCGGACGGACGTCTCGACGTGGGGCGTAGGCCAGCGCAAGCCGCCCCAGGCCGCGAGGGTCCACCTCCTGCGTCGTCCCCGTCGATGAGGGATGCGCCGTCGGCCGCGTCTGGGCGAGGGATCGACGGGCACGCCGCATCCAGGAGAAGAGTCCGGCCACGCCCCCACGCTACGGCAGCAGAAGGGGCGCCGCGGCTTCGACCGCGGCGCCCCTGTGTGCTGTCGGAGGATCAGACCTCGACGGCGAGGGCGTAGCCCTCTTCGCCGTGGACCACCGTGTCGACCCCGGCGATCTCGTCCTCGTTCTTGATGCGGAAGCCGATCGTCTTCTCGATGACGAAGCCGATGATGTAGGCCACGACGAAGGAGAACACGAGCACCGTGACCGCTGCGATCAGCTGCAGGACCAGCTGCTCGACGTTGCCGCCCACGAACAGACCGGTGTCGGTGGCGAAGAAGCCGAGGTACAGCGTGCCGATCAGACCGCCCACGAGGTGGACGCCCACGACGTCGAGCGAGTCGTCGAAGCCGAGCTTCCACTTCAGCTCCACCGCGATCGCGCAGACGGCGCCGGCGATGAGGCCGAGCAGCAGGGCCCATCCGGGAGTCAGGTTGGCGCAGGAGGGGGTGATCGCCACGAGGCCGGCGACGGCGCCCGAGGCCGCGCCGACCGAGGTCGCCTTGCCGTCCTTCAGCTTCTCGGCGATGATCCAGCCGAGGACGGCCGCAGCGGTCGCGCCGAGCGTGTTGATCACGATCAGACCCGCCGGGGAGCCGACGCCCGCGATGCCCAGCTCGTCGCCCTCGGTGGGCGCGAACCAGGCCGCGGCACCCGCGTTGAAGCCGAACCAGCCGAACCAGAGGATCGAGGCGCCCAGCAGCACCAGCGGGACGTTGTGGGGCTTCGAGATGCCCTTCTGGAAACCGACGCGCTTGCCGAGCACGAGCGCGAGGGCGAGGGCCGCGGCACCGGCGTTGATGTGCACCGCGGTGCCGCCCGCGTAGTCGATGACCTCGGTCGAGAAGCCGAGGTTCGTGCCGAGGTTGAAGATCCAGCCGTTGACGTTCCACACCCAGCCGGCGACCGCGAAGTAGTCGATCGTCGCGAACAGGAACGCGAAGATCATCCACGAGCCGAACTTCGCGCGATCGGCGATCGCGCCCGAGACCAGCGCGACCGTGATGATCGCGAAGGTCGCGCCATAGGCGACGCCGGTCAGGTTGGTCGTCGCCGACTCGGCGTCACTGGCCATGGTCCCCAGACCGAAGTCGCTGAAGGGGTTTCCCAGGATGCCGCCCCACCAGTCGGCGTTCTGCATGTTGTAGCCGTACAGGATCCACAGGACGGCGATCAGCCCCATGGAGCCGAAGCTCATCATCATCATGCTGACGACGCTCTTCGCCTTCACCAGGCCGCCGTAGAAGAACGCCACGCCGGGTGTCATGAAAAGCACCAGGGCCGTCGCAGCGATGTACCACGCAAGATTTCCGCTATCCATCAGATTCCTCATCCATGTGTCGTGTTACTCAGTGACCCATAGCGGCCGCAAGTGAGGGCGCGGTGCATTCGGGCCAGGCCAGTCTCGCCACCAACCGTTACC
>JASGDW010000112.1:0-10918 GCA_047606965.1 Microbacterium sp. | reverse complement strand
TCGCGGTCCACGTGCCCGACGACACCGCGGCGGCGCCCGGCGTCCCGTGGGGGGCGGCGGTCGCCGAACCGGCGCCGCTCCCGGCCCGGGCACCGGACGGCGGCGAACTGTGGATCTACACCGGCGGCACGACCGGTCGCCCGCGCGCCGTGCGGTGGGACGTCGAGGACATGTTCGAGGCGCAGATGGTGCCCACCTACGCGATGGCGCAGCTGCCGTTCCCGCGGACGCTCGACGAGGCCGTGGCGATCGCCGTGGACCCCGCGACCCCGCATGTCGTGAACCTGCCGCTCGCACCGTTCATGCACGGCACCGCGCTCACGACCTCGCTGAACACGCTCGTCCTCGGCGGCACCGTGCTGACCACCTCGTCGGCGTGGCTGGACGCGCCGGCGGCCGTCGCCTTCGCGAACGCGCAGGGCGCGACCCGCGTCATCGTCGCCGGCGACTCCATCGCGCTGCCGTTCGTCGAAGCGGCGGAGCAGGCCCGCGTCGGGCTCCCGACGGTGCGGATGGTGCAGAGCTCGGGCATGCGGTTCAGTCCCGAGGTCAAGCGTCGGCTGCACGCGCTCGGCACGCTCACGATCTTCGACATGCTCGCCTCGACCGAGGGCGGCCTGTTCGCGGTCACCACGACGACGGGCGAGCGGGATCTGCCCGGCCGCCCGCGGCTCACGCCCACCGCGGCCGTCATCGACGCGCAGGGGCGGGAGGTGCAGGACCGGCCGGGGGCGCTCGGCATCCTCGCCCAGCGTGGTGCCCTCCCGCTCGGCTACCATGGCGACGAACAGAAGACCCGCGAGACGTTCCCGGTGATCGACGGTGTGCGCCACGTCATGCCCGGAGACTGGGTGCGCGTGCTCGAGGACCGGCACATCGAGTTCATGGGGCGTGGCAGCGGCGTGATCAACACGGGCGGCGAGAAGGTCTATCCGCAAGAGGTCGAAGACGCCCTGCTGTCGTATCCCGGCGTCTCGGACGCCGCCGTCATCGGCACGCCCGACGACCGGTTCGGCGAGATCGTGACCGCCGTCGTCGCGCGAACCGATCCCTCGGTCACCGCCGACGTGCTCATCGCCCATGTCGGCGGCGTGCTCGCCGGCTACAAGAAGCCGCGCCACATCGTGTTCCGCGACTCGCTCGAGCGCAGCCCGACCGGCAAGGTGCCGGTATCGCAGCTGCGCGAGGCGGTGCGCTCCCACCTCCACGCGGCGCGATCCGACCGGAAGGAGCAGCCGTGACCGGCGACCTCGACGCGCTGCGCGGGATCGACGCGCACGTCCACATCCAGATCGACGACATCGTGGCCGGCGCAGCCCGTCACCCCGACGTGCTGATCCCGTTCGGCACGGTCGATCCGCTGCAGGGCGACGCGGCCGTCGCGGGGCTCGGCGAGGAAGTGGAGCGGCCTGTGCTGAAAGACAACGCCGAGCGACTGCTCGGCCTCGCCCCGGAGCCGGAGCCGTGACCGGGCCCGCGCCGTCGCTGTATCCGGGTGACCTGCTGGAGTTCGCCCAAGACCTCACCGATCCTGAGCGCGAGGCGCTGCGCCGGCTGCGTGCGTTCCTCGACGAGCGGGTGCGGCCGGTGCTCGTGGAGCGGTGGGAGCGTGCGGAGAGCCTCGCCGACTTCCGGCGGCCGCTCGCCGCGCTGAGGCTGCTGGACGACCCGGCTCTCGTCGGTCCGGACGGACGCGTGCGCGAGCTGTTCCGCGGGTTCGTGACCCTCGAGCTGGCCCGCACCGACCTGGCCCTCTCCATCGCCTACGGAGGTCAGGTCGGCATGTTCCGCACGCTCGTGCACGCCGGCGGCTCGGCGGAGCAGATCGTCGCATGGGACCCGGGCATCCTCGACTTCTCGTTCACCGGCTGCTTCGCGCTGAACGAGCCCGACCACGGCTCCGACATCGCCGGCGGCATGGGCACCCTCGCCCGCCGTGACGGCGACGGCTGGGTCATCAGCGGTGAGAAGCGATGGATCGGCAACGCCTCGTTCTCCGACAACCTCGTGGTGATCGCCCGCGAACAGACGGGTCGGCGCGTGCTCGCCTTCGTCGTGCCCGCCGACGCCCCTGGCGTCGAGATCCGGGTCATCGGGCACAAGGCCGCCGCGCGCATGGTGCACAACGCCGACGTCTCGCTGCGCGAGGTGCGCGTGTCGGAGAGCCGGCGCCTGCCGCGCATCGAGAGCTTCGCAGACGTCAACCGCGCCCTCCGCTCGCTGCGCGCGGACGTCGCCTGGACCGCGGCGGGCATGCAGCTCGGCGCCTACGACGCCGCGCTGTCGTACGCCCGCTCGCGCGAGCAGTTCGGGCGGCCGATCGCGGGGTTCCAGCTCGTGCAGGACAAGCTCGTGCGCATCGTCGCCGGCGTCGCGCAGACCCTCGCGCTCGCGGTGCGGGCCGTGGAGCGCCCCCCGGCCGACGACGTCGCCCCGAGCCTGGTCAAGCTCGTCGCGGCCGATCGGCTCCGCGAGTCGGTCGCGCTGGCGCGCGAGATCGTCGGCGGCAACGGCGTGCTGCTCGCACACGACGTCGTGCGGTACTTCGCCGACGCGGAGGCCGTCTACACCTTCGAGGGCACCCGCGAGATGAACACCCTGATCGTCGGCCGGTCGATCACCGGCAGGAGCGCGTTCGTGCACTGAGTTCCCGTATACAGCCAGGTCGAGGAGGACCCCATGGCATCGACAGACACCGGATACACCGACCCCGCGCTCCGGCGGGAGGCCCGTCGCGTGATCGCCGCGACCTTCATCGGCACCACGATCGAGTGGTACGACTTCTTCCTCTACGCGGCGTGCGCCGCGCTGATCTTCGCGCCGCAGTTCTTCCCGTCCGACGACCCGGTCGCCGGTCAGCTCGGCGCGTTCATCACGTTCAGCTTCGGATTCGTCGCCCGTCCGCTCGGTGGGATCATCGCCGGGCACTTCGGCGACCGCATCGGACGCAAGCGGATGCTGGTGCTCTCGCTCTACGTCATGGGCGGCGCCACGGCGCTCATCGGCATCGTGCCCAACTACGAGACGATCGGGGTGTGGGCGCCCGTTCTGCTGGTCGTGCTGCGACTGGCCCAGGGACTGGGCGTGGGCGCCGAGTGGGGCGGGGCGGTCACGATGGCGGTCGAGTACGCGCCGGCGGGGCGCCGGGCGCTGTGGGGCTCGGCACCGATGACGGGCCTGCCGGTCGGGCTGGGCCTTGCCAATCTCATGCTGGTGGTGCTGCTCGCCCTGACGGGCCCGAACTTCCAGACCTGGGGCTGGCGCATCGGATTCGTCATCAGCGTCGTGCTGGTGATCGTGGGACTGTGGACCCGGCGGCGCCTCACGGAGAGCCCGCTGTTCGAGAAGGCGGTGCGCGAGGCACCGGCGCGCGTGCCGTTCCTCGAGGTCTTCGCCCGCTACACGCCGCGGCTGCTGCTGACGATCGTGATCGCCGGGGTGCCGTCGATCCTCTCGTACCTCGTGCTGACGTGGGCCCTCAGCTACGGCACCGGCGCGCTCGGCTACACGCAGACGGCTCTGCTGTGGGTCGGCATCGCGTGCTGCGTCCTGCAGGCGGTCATGATCCCGCTGCTGGCGGGCGTCGCCGATCGCCGCGGGCTCGTGCCGATGGGGGTGGCCGGCGGCGTCCTCATGGCCGTGACCGTCGTGATCTTCTTCCTGCTGTTCGAGACCGGTGACATCTGGCTCGCCGCGCTCGGCACGATCGTCGCCCACGCCTCCACGTCGTTCGCCTGGTCGGTGGTGCCGGCGATCCTGGCCCGCGCCTTCCCGGACCGCCTGCGGTACACCGGGGTCAGCTTGGCCTACCAACTGGGCGCGATCGTGGGCGGCGGCGTCGCGCCGCTCATCGCGACCGCGCTGCTGGCCGCCACCGGGTCGACCACGCCGATCACGGTCTACGTCGTGCTCGCCTCGCTGCTGCTCGCGGTGTGTGTGCTGCTGCTCCCTCCGATCCGCCGGTCGCGGGTCACCGGGACCGGGGTGTGACCCGCGGTCGGTCACCCGATATATCGCCAACATCGTTGACAATCTGTGAACAGCCTCGTAACGTCCCACGCAAAAGGTGTGTGATCCCTTCCGTCGTAGGCAAAGATGCGACGACCGAGAGGTGGCCGATGGCGGCTCGACTGACATTGACAGATGTGAACCTTCGATTCGGCGGGATCACGGTGCTCCACGATGTGGGCTTCGACGTAGAACCGGGGCAGATCTTCGGGCTCGTCGGGCCCAACGGCGCGGGCAAGACGTCGCTGTTCAACTGCATCAGCGGGCACTACAAGCCCAGTTCCGGCTCCATCACGATCGACGGGCAGGAGGTGCGCGGCTCCGCACCGTCCACCCTCGCCCGGCACGGCCTGGCCCGCACCTTCCAGCATCCGGCGCTGCAGCTGCACGCCACCGTGCTGGAGAACGTGCTGCTGGGTGCCCACACCCGGCTGCCCGGCGGGCCGGCGGAATGGGCGCTGCGCCTGCCCCGCACCTGGCGCGCCGAACGCGCCCAGCGGCAGCGGGCGATGACACTGCTCGAGCGCGGCGGGCTGGCGTGGGCGGCGGGCACGCGTGCCGACGAGCTCTCGCATGGCCTGCACAAGGCCGTCGAGCTGTGTCGCGCGCTCATGGGCGAGCCCACCCTGCTGCTGCTGGACGAGCCGGCGGCCGGGCTCTCGCACACCGAGGTGGAGCGGCTGATCGACACCGTCCGCCGCATCCGCGACGATGACGTCACGGTCGTCGTCGTCGAGCACCACATGGGGCTGATCGCCGCCCTCACCGACCGGGTGATGGTGCTCGACCACGGCCGCAAGCTCATGGAGGGTACGGCCGCCGAGGCCCAGTCCGACCCGCGCGTGATCGAGGCCTACATCGGGAAGGACGTCGCCGATGACGCTGCTTGAGCTGCGCGACGTCACGGCGTTCTACGGCCTGGTCCAGGTGCTGGACGGGGTGTCGCTGTCGGTCCCCGAGGGCGGGGCGGTCGGCATCCTGGGCGCGAACGGCGCCGGCAAGACCACGACGCTGCGCGCCATCAGCGGCATCGTCCGTGCGGGCGGGCACATCGTGTTCGAGGGCGAGGACATCCGCGGCAGGCGGCCGGAACAGGTCGCGGCCCTCGGCATCGCGCACGTGCCCGAGGGCCGTGGGACCCTCGGCGATCTCACGGTGCGGGAGAACCTGCGCGTCGGCGCCTACCTGCGGCGCGACCGCAACGGCATCGAGTCGGACATCGAGTATCTGCTCGACCTGTTCCCGAACCTCGAGGAGCGCTACAAGTCCCACGCCTCCGCGCTCTCCGGCGGCGAGCAGCAGATGCTGGCGGTGGGGCGGGCGGTCATGGCCAGGCCCCGGCTGATGCTGCTCGACGAGGCCTCGCTCGGGCTCGCGCCGAGCACCGCGAAGACCGTGTACGACGCGATCGCACGGCTGCGGCGCGAGTCCGGCATCGCGATGCTCGTGGTCGAGCAGAACGCCGCCCTCGCCTTCCGTCTGGTCGACACCGCCACGGTGCTCGAGACCGGCCGGAGCGTCCTGACCGGCACCTCCGCCGAGCTCAAGGGCATGGACGAGATCCGGCACGCATACCTGGGAGGCGGATGATGGGGACTCTCATCCAGCTCGTCGTCGACGGGCTCCAGGCCGGCTCGATCTACGCGGCGCTCGCCCTCGCGATCGTGCTGGTGAACCAGGCGACCGGCCTGGTCAACTTCGCGCAGGGCGGCATGGCGGTGCTCGCCGCCTACGTGGCGTGGTGGGTCACGGGCATCGGGACGCCGCTGATCCTCGCCATCCTGATCTCGGTCCTCTTCTCCTTCGTGCTCGGCGCGCTGATCGAGCGGTCCCTGATGCGCCGCTTCGAGCGCGGAGACCCCGACACCGCCGTCGTGGTCACGATCGGCCTGTTGACCCTGATCACCGGCGTCTGCGGCTGGCTGTTCACCTACAACAACCAGCAGTTCGGCTCGCTGTTCTCGCTGGACACGGTGCAGATCCTCGGCGCCTCGGTCAGCGTCCGCTCGATCGGCACGACCGTCGTGATCGTCGCGATCATGCTGCTGCTGCAGGCGCTTTTCGTCGGCACGAAGCTGGGCCTCGCGCTGCGCGCGGTGGCGGTGAACCCGCAGTCGGCCTCGCTGTCGGGCCTGCCGGTCGGGCGTCTGCTGATGACCGGATGGGGACTGGCCGCCGCGCTCGGCGCGGTGGCGGGGGCGCTCGTGGCGCCGCAGTTGACCCTGACTCCCGGGATGATGGACGACGCGCTGGTGTACGCGCTGGCCGCCGTCATCCTCGGCGGCATGTCGAGCCCGATCGGCGTGGTCGTCGCCGCGTGGCTGATCGGCGTGCTGGAGAACCTCGCCGCCGTCTACGTGCCCTTCATCGGCTACGACCTCAAGGTCGCCGTGCCGTTCGCGCTCATCTTCGTCGTGCTGATCGTGCGACCGCAGGGCCTGTTCGGCCGCAGATCGGTGGTGCGCGTCTGATGTCCGCGGCAGCAGATCTCCTCTCCCGCACCTGGGTGCGGTGGACGCTCGCCGCCGCGGTCGTCGTGATCCTGATCGTCCTGCCGCTCGTGCTGCCGGTGTTCGCGAACCAGACCCTCGCGCGCGTCGGCGTGTTCGCCGTCGCCGTGCTCGGCCTGAACGTGGTGATGGGCTACACCGGTCAGGTCTCGCTGGGCCACATCTTCTTCGTCGGCGTCGGCGCGTACGTCACCGCCTACGGTGTGCAGGAGGGCTGGAACATCGTCCTGGTGTTCGCGCTCAGCGTGCTCCTCCCCGGCGTCCTGGGTCTGATCGTGGCGCTCGCCGCGGCCCGGCTCGGCGGGCTGGCGATTGCGATGGTCACGATCGCCCTGCCGATCGTGGGGGTGCCGCTCGCGAAGCGCCTCTCGGACGTCACCGGCGGCTCGCAGGGGCTGTCGGCCCGCTTCGCGGACGCACCGGACTGGTCGGGACTCGACGACGACCAGTGGCAGCTCTACCTGGTGCTGCTCATCGGCGGGATCGTGTTCCTGCTGACCGCGAACCTGGTGCGGGGCAAATACGGCCGCGCCTTCGCGATCGTGAAGGCGAACGAGGCGGTCGCGGCCTCGATGGGCATCTCTCCCTACCGGCACAAGGTCATGGCGTTCACGGCCGCGTCGCTGATCGGCGGGGTCAGCGGCTTCCTCTACATGGTGGTCGTGCAGTACACCTCGCCCGAGACCATGAGCTTCGCCCACTCGATCACGCTGCTGGCCTCGATGGTGATCGGCGGGGCCGCCAGCATCGTCGGGTCGCTGCTGGGCGGCGCGTACTACGTGCTCGTCCCGCAGCTGACCAACTACATCGATCCGAACCTGACGGCACTCCTGCAGGGCGCGCTGCTCCTGCTGGTGCTGTTCGTCCTGCCCGGCGGGATCGTCTCCCTGCCACGCGTCCTGGCGCGCCTGTGGCGGCGAGGGCGACGGCACGCCGGGACGCCGCAGACCTCTGCATCGTCACCGGCGTCGACGCCGGCCGGCCCGGAGGGCACACACACAGAGAGGCAAGAGAACCCATGAACCTGCGCAAGAGGACGAAAGGGATGCTGGGCGTCGTCGCCCTGACCTCGGCCGTCGCGCTCGCCCTGGCGGGCTGCGCCCGTGGCGGCGACGCGTCCACGGCGAGCCCCGGCATCACCGACACGACGATAACCCTGGGGATCACCACCCCGCTCAGCGGCTCCACCGCCGGGCCAGGCACCTGCACCGTCGCGGGCATCACGGCGTACTTCGGCGCGGTCAACGCCGCCGGCGGCGTGACCTTCGGCGACGGCAAGACCCGCACCGTCGAGATCCAGGCGCTCGACGACGCCTATGACCCGCAGAAGGCGAAGGCGAACTACGACCAGCTCAAGGACAGCGTGTTCGCGATGACCGCGGGCCTGGGCACCCCCACCAACCGCGCCTACCGCGAGGCGGCGATCGCGGACGGCGTGCCGCAGGTGCTGGTCATGACCGGCGACCCCATCTTCAGCGACCAGGAGCAGAGCCCCTACCAGCTCGGGTTCGTGCCGGTCTACCAGAACGAGGGGCAGGCCTTCGGCGAGCTGCTCGCCGCATCGGGGCAGACCCACAAGGTCGCGATCCTGTCGCAGAACGACGACTACGGCGAGGGCTACGTGGAGGGCTTCAAGGCCGGCATCGAGGGGTCCGACGACATCGAGATCGTCGACGAGCTGACCTACGAGTCGACCGACACCTCCGTCGACGCGCAGATCACCGAGCTGGCGTCCACAGGCGCCGACGTCTTCGTCAACGCCATGTCGATCACCCCGCTGGTCATCGCCGCGATGCAGAAGGCGCAGCAGCTGAGCTGGCTGCCCAGCTGGTTCCTGCCGTCGAACACGTCGAGCCCGAGCGCCATCGTCACCCCGGCGGGCGGCGCCGCCTTCCCCGGGGTGTACACGGTCGCGTTCGCGCAGTCGGCATCCAGCCCGACCTTCGCCGACAGCGACGAGGGCGCGCAGTTCCTCGCCGACCTCAAGGAGTACGCCGACTACCAGGACACGCCCGCCTATCCGCACTGCATCTGGAGCTATCAGATCGGCGCGGTGCTGCAGCAGGCGTTCGAGCAGATGACCGAGCCGACGCGCGACGGCTTCATGACGGCTCTGCGCTCGATCAGCGACTACGAGGCGCCGTTCATGCTCGAGGGCACGTCGGTGGACACGACCGTGGACGGCTCGCCCGCGGTCTCCACCGTCGTCGTGCAGAAGTACAACGGCAGCGGGTACACCACGGTCTCCGCCTTCGGGTGAGCCCGTTTCATCGCCGCTCGGAAGCCCTCACGCCTCGCACCCGCACGGATGGCTACAGTTCCTGCCGATGGCGCCTGTTATTTCGAGCGCCGTTCGCAGGAACTGTAGCCATACCGGGGTGGGGTGGCGACGCGAGCGGCGGATGCGGTCAGCCCAGGGTGCGCAGCAGCTCCGCGATGCCTTCCAGGTGCGCGCGGGTCGCGGCCTCGGCGGCATCCGCATCCCGGGCGAGCACCGCGTCGATGATCGCGATGTGCTCGGGCGCCGAGACCGCGGCCCGGCCGGGATGGAAGGCGAGCCGGAACTGGTGGCGCGCGGTCTGCGCCCGCAGCCGCTCCAGCAGCGCCGTCGCCGTCGCGTGTCCGCTGTGCTCGCGCAGCAGCCGGTCCAGCTCCTGGTTCAGGCGGGAGTACCCGAGCAGGTCGCCGGCGGCGACGGCGGCCGTGATCTCAGCGCGGAGCGCGCGAAGGGCGTCGGCCTGCGCGGCGGTGAGCCGCTCCGCGGCCTTGCGCGCGCACAGCGACTCCAGCCCGACGCGCACCTCGATGATCTCGATCGCCTCGTCGACGGTGAGGGCGCGCACCCGGGCGCCGCGGTTGGGCAGCCGTTCGATCAGCCCCTCGCCGGCGAGGTCTCCGAGGGCGGTGCGCACCGCGGCTCGGGTTGCCCCGAACGACTCGGACAGGTCTGCCTCGACGAGCCGCTGGTTCGGGACGAAGTCGCCGTGCAGGATCGCGTCGCGGATGCGGCCCGTGAGAGCGGATGCCGCCGTCCTGGGCGCGGGATCGGGCGTCGTCATGCATGTCCTTCCCGCGACGCCGATGCGCCGCGATCGCTGCCGAACATTGTCGCCGATCCGCGCGTCAGGATGCTGCGCCGCTCAGCCGGTCGACGAGGTCGAGGCCGCGGCGCGCCCAGGCGATCTCGCCGCGGGCGCGCTCGGCGAGCCCCTCGTAGGTGAACCGCTTGTACGCGATCGTGCGCTCACGGTCGGCCTCAGCGGTGACAGCGAGGCGACGGACCAGCATCGGGTTGTCGAGGTCGTCGATGTGCCGCAGCTCGCCGTCGAACTGCGCGAGCTCGCCCTCCCAGTGCGTGATGTGGGCGCGCAGGAACGCGCGGGCGGCATCCGGCTCCGCGGACTCGAGGTAGGCGGCCCGCAGGTGGGCCGGGTCGCGGAAGCGCTGATAGTCGAGCGGTGCGTTCATCCAGCCGAGGAACGCCCGTTCCCCGGCGGGGGTCACATGGTAGAGCCGCCGTGTGCCGCGTTCGCCGCGCGCCTGGTCCTCGGCCTCGACGAGGCCCTCGGACGCCATCTTGCGCAGCTCGGGGTAGATCTGCGAGTCGGGGGCGTGCCAGACGTGGCCGACCGAGAGCGAGAACTGCTTCTGCAGGTCGTAGCCCGACTGCGGCCCGACCCGCAGGATCGCCAGCAGCGCGTATCGCAGGCTCACGGCATCCCCTCCCGTCCGTTCACGCCCCCGACGCTAGCCCCCGGTAAACCCCGAGACTGCAACTCCCGCCCGAAACAGCACGTCCTGCTCTCGGTCTCGGCGTGAAGTTGCAGTCTCGCGGTCACCGTGGCGCGCCCGCCGGCGGGGAGGGCCGGCGAGCGCGCAGGCGGGGGTCAGGCCTTGCCGTAGCCGGTGCGCCAGCCGCCGTGGTAGGTCTGGCGGGCGACGGTCGAGTACGGCACCGGGCTCACGACCACCCTCACCTCGGTCTGCTCGTGCGGCTCGACCGACGCCTTCGCGGTGCCGCCGTCCGGCTCGCCCCAGACCACGCGCAGCTCGGTGCCCTCCGGCACGTCGGGGTCGACGACGCCCAGCGACAGGCCGCGGCTCTCGTTCGCGCTGTAGCCGGTGAACAGCGAGAGCCCGACGACGTTGCCGTCGGCGTCCACCACCGAGTCGTAGTTCGCGGAGCCGTAGTTGGCCAGCGGAAGGTCGAAGAACTTGTAGTGCGGGCCGTCCACGGAAAGCAGCGACGTCCACACCTTGCCGAGGTCGTCGGCGTCCCAGGCGAGGGTGACCTTGCGTCGCTGGGTGGCGGGGTCGATCTTCTCCAGGGCGTCGCGGCCGATGAAGTCGTGGTCGAACTTCACGAAGGAGCCGTAGCCGAGCTCCCACGGGGTCAGGTA
>JASGDW010000111.1:0-5028 GCA_047606965.1 Microbacterium sp. | reverse complement strand
GGGCGCGGCGGCGGCCGCGGCACGCGCCGCCGCCGGCAGCGCCACCCGGATGCGGTCGAGCGCCGCATCGTCGTGCGCGGCCGTGAGGAACCACGCCTCGAACACGCTCGGCGGCAGCGAGATGCCGGCGTCCAGCATCGCGTGGAAGAACGCCGGGTAACGCCACGCCTCCTGCCCGAGCGCGGACGCGTAGTCGCGCGGGGCCTCGGGCAGGAAGGCGAGGCCGAAGAGGCTGCCGGCACGCGGCACGGCGTGGACG
Source organism: Microbacterium sp. (assembly GCA_047606965.1). Lineage (GTDB taxonomy): Bacteria > Actinomycetota > Actinomycetes > Actinomycetales > Microbacteriaceae > Microbacterium. The sequence goes on along the minus strand of JASGDW010000111.1, from coordinate 4,769 downwards.
ACCCCCTCCGCGCGCAGCGCGGCCGACAGCGCGGACGCGACGACGTCGGCGGCGGCGTCCACCCGCTCGTACACCTCACGGGTCGCGAGCCGCAGCGTCGCCAGGCCCGCGGCGACCGACAGCGGGTTGCCGCTGAGCGTGCCCGCCTGGTACACCGGGCCGACGGGCGCGAGACGGTCCATGACCTCGGCCCGGCCGCCGAGGGCGGCCAGCGGCATCCCGCCGCCGACGACCTTGCCGAACGTGAACAGGTCGGGCGTGTACTGCTCGCCCGCCTCCTGCTGCAGGCCCCAGAACCCGGCGGGGTGCACGCGGAAGCCGGTGAGCACCTCGTCGAGGATGAGCAGCGCCCCGTGCCGGTGGGCGAGGCCGGTGATCGCCGCGTTGAAGCCGGGCAGGGGCGCGACCACGCCCATGTTGGCGCCCGCCGCCTCCACGATGATCGCGGCGATGTCGGCACCGTGCACAGCGAAGACCTCCTCGAGCGCGGCGAGGTCGTTGTAGGGCACGACCAGGGTCTGCGCCGCGACCGGCGCGGGGACACCGGCGGAGCCGGGCAGGGCGAGGGTGGCGACGCCGGAGCCGGCGGCGGCGAGCAGGCCGTCGGAGTGCCCGTGGTAGTGGCCGGCGAACTTCACCAGCAGGTCGCGGCCGGTGTGGCCGCGGGCGAGCCGGATCGCGGTCATGGTGGCCTCGGTGCCGGTGGACACGAGCCGCACCCGCTCGACCGGGCGCTGATCGCCGGCGGTCGCCCGGGCGGCGATGGCCTCGGCCAGCTCGACCTCGGCCTCGGTGGGCGCGCCGAAGGAGAGCCCGCGGCCCGCGGCCTCCTGCACGGCCGCCACGACCTCCGGGTGCGCGTGGCCCAGCAGCGCGGGGCCCCAGCTGGCGACGAGGTCGACGTACTCGCGACCCGCGACATCCGTCACGAACGCGCCGCGCGCGCTCTGAAGGAACCGGGGCGCCCCGCCGACCGGGCCGTACGCCCGCACCGGCGAGTTCACCCCGCCCGGGATGACCGCCCGCCCGCGGTCGAACAGCTCCTGGTTACGGTCGATCCCTCGGTGTGTCATAACTCCTCCTGGCCGTGCGGGCGGCAGCCGCGTGCCCACCGATCCCCGCCGATGGCCGCGCGTCGACGGCCGGCCAGGCGGAGTTGTGACACGCGGCGGGCGCTCACAGGTCCTGGCGCAGCCAGGCGGCCGCCTCGAGGGCCCAATAGGTGAGCACCGCATCGGCCCCGGCCCGGCGGATGCCCAGCAGCGCCTCGGCGACCGCCGCGCGGCGGTCGATCCACCCGTGCGCGGCGGCGGCCTCGATCATCGCGTACTCGCCGGAGACCTGATACGCCCACACCGGCACGTCCACGGCCGCGCGCACGGCCGCGAGCACGTCGAGATACGGCAGCGCGGGCTTGACCATGACGATGTCGGCGCCCTCGGCCACGTCGAGCAGCGCCTCGCGCACGCCCTCGCGGCCGTTCGCGGGGTCGAGCTGGTAGGTGCGGCGATCGCCGGTCAGCTGCGAGTCGACGGCCTCGCGGAACGGCCCGTAGAAGGCCCCCGCGTACTTCGCCGCATACGCCAGGACGATCGTGTCGGTGAAGCCCTCGGCCTCCAGCGCGCGGCGCACGGCGGCGACCTGACCGTCCATCATGCCGGACAGCCCCAGCAGCCGGGAGCCGGCGCGGGCCTGTGCGAGCGCCATCGACGCGTACCGCTCCAGCGTCGCGTCGTTGTCGACGCGACCGGCGGCGTCCAGCACGCCGCAGTGCCCGTGGTCGGTGAACTCGTCCAGGCACAGGTCGGTCTGCACGACCAGCGCGCCGCCCACCTCCTCGGCCACGGCACGGGTCGCGACGTTCAGGATGCCGTCCTCCGCGTCCGCGCCCGATCCCACGGCGTCCCGCACCGCCGGCACGCCGAACAGCATGATGCCGCCGACCCCGGCCGCCGCGGCGTCGGTCGCCGCCCGACGCAGGGAGTCGAGGGAGTGCTGCACGACACCGGGCATGGAGGAGATCGGCACCGGCTCGTCGAGGCCCTCCCGCACGAACGCGGGCAGCACGAGCTGGCGAGGCGCGAGCTGCGTCTCGCGCACGAGCCGGCGGACCGCGGTCGACTGACGCAGCCGCCGCGGCCGGTGGGCGGGGAAGCTCACGGCTGGAACTCGTCCGCCGCGTGCGGCAGCGCGAAGTGCGACACCGACTCGATGAGCGCGTCGACGGTCTGCTGGTCGGCGACCACGTCGACGTCGAGGCCGACCTGGTTGGCGTCCCTCGCCGTGCGCGGCCCGATCGCGGCGATCACGGTGCTCGGCGGGATGCGGGGGAACTGCAGCGAGACCTGCTCGGCGACCGAGCCGCTGGTCACGAGGATCGCGTTGATGCGGCCCGACTCGACGTCGTGCGCGATGCGCTCGGTGACCGGCACTCCGACGGTGCGGTAGGCGACGACGCTGCGCACCCGATGCCCGGCCTCGATGAGGCGCTTGGTGAGCACGGGCTTCGCGATCTCGCTGCGCAGGGTCAGGATGTCGCGGGGCTCCGGCTCCAGCTCGATCAGCTGATCGGCCATGCCCGCCGCCGAGTTGTCCCGGTCGGGCACGAGGTCGACGCGGTAGCCGGCGGCCTGCAGGGCCGCGGCGGTGGTCTCGCCGACCGCGGCGACCTTGGTCCCGGCGGGGATCTTTGCCTGGTAGGCGAACAGCACGTCGACCGTCGTGGCGCTGGTGACGGTCAGCCAGTCGAAGGCGCCGGCGGCCAGGCCGGCCAGCGCCGACTCGAGGGCGAGGACGTCGTTGGCGGGGGCGAAGTTGATGAGCGGCGCGACGACCGGCACCGCCCCCTGCGACCGCAGGGTGGCCGCCACGCCGTCCCCCCACGGCCCGCCGCGCGGCACGAGGACACGCCAGCCGGCCAACGGCTTCTCCGGATCGTTCCGGTGAGGATCTGCGTGCATCGGGTCGGCTTTCATTGGGAGATGTCGGCTGCCCCACGAGCGAGCAGCTCACGAGCGATGCCGTCTCCGGTGCGCTGAGCGCGCGTCCGGATATCCGCGTCGCCGACAGCGTCCGCACCATCGCCGCTGCCTGAATTCCCAGCATACCCGCCGATCAGAGCGCATGTCCGCTCGGTCCCGACGCGGCGGGCCCCGTCGGGGGCGTAGACGATCGCGCGCACGCGCAGCAGCCCTGCCTCGAGCCGGGCGTGGATGCCGACGGGGGCGTGGCAGCCGGCCTCGAGCCCGGCGAGAACCGCCCGCTCGGCGGTGACCGCCAGCCGCGTCGGCTCATGGTCGAGCGCGGCGACCGCGTCGCGCAGCGCCGGGGCGGCGTCCTCGCGGATCTCGATCGCGAGCGCTCCCTGGCCCGCCGCGCTCGGCCATTCCGCCAGGCCCAGCGCCTCGCCGGCGAGGTCCGTCAGGCCGCCCAGGCGCGCGAGGCCGGCCGCGGCGAGGACGACGGCGTCCAGCTCGCCGCTGCGCACCCGTGCCAGGCGCGAGTCGACGTTGCCGCGGATGTCCTGCCACCGCACGCGCGGATTGCGGATGCGCAGCTGGGCGATGCGCCGCGGGGAGCCGGTGCCGACGACGGCGCCGGCGGGCAGCTCGTGCAGCCCGGTGCCGTCGCGGGTGACGACCACGTCGCGCGCGTCCTCGCGGGCGGGGATCGCGCCGACGACGAGGCCGGGCACGGGGGCGGTCGGCAGGTCTTTCAGGGAGTGGACGAGCACGTCGCACGTGCCGGCCTGCAGTGCCTCGCGCAGCCGGGTCGCGAACACCCCCTGACCGCCGACCTCGGCGAGAGAGGCGCGCGAGACGTCGCCCTCGCTCGTGATGGTGACCAGCTCGACCTGCTCGCCGGCGACCTGCGCCAGCGCCCCGGCGACCTGTCGCGACTGCGCGAGCGCGAGCGCGCTGCCGCGCGTGCCCAGCCGGATCACGACAGCACCTCGGGGATATCCGAGGTGCGGATGCGGCGTCCGGTGTAGAAGGGCACCTCCTCCCGCACGTGCCGGCGGGCGTCGGTGTAGCGCAGCTCCCGCATCATGTCGACGAGGTCGGTCAGCTCGTCGGCCTCCATCGGCAGCACCCACTCGTAGTCGCCCAGGGCGAAGCTGGCGACCGTGTTGGCGGTGACCCCCGTGAACGCGGCGCCCTTCCGGCCGTGCTCGGCCAGCATCCGCCGCCGCTCCGCCTCGGGCAGCAGGTACCACTCGTAGCTGCGGACGAAGGGGTAGACCACGAGCCACTGCTTGGGCGGGATGCCGCGCAGGAACCCGGGCACGTGCGCGCGGTTGAACTCGGCGTCGCGGTGCACGGCCATCGCGTTCCAGGTGGGCAGCAGATTGGTCAGCAGCTCGGTGCGCCGCAGACGCCGCAGGTCACGCTGCAGCGCCTCGGGCTCGGGGCCGTGCAGCCACACCATGAGGTCGGCGTCGGCGCGCAGGCCGCTGACGTCGTAGAAGCCGCGGACGGTGACCCCGCCCTCCTCGACGTGTCGCACGAGTCCGGAGAGCTCCGTGTCGTCGACGTCGGTCACCGGGCGATGCGGGTCGCGGCGGAAGACCGCCCAGAGGGTGAACTGCGTCGTGGGCTCGTGGGGCTCGGGCATGTCCCCAGTCTCGCGCCGGGGAGCGGATGCGGCAAATACGACGCCGCCGCGCTCGCCCCGGCGTCGGTCAGCGGGCGGACAGACGCACCACGCCCCAGACGACGGCGCCCACCGCGAGGGCCGCGCCGACCGCGACCGCGACCGCGCCGGCGGGG
>JASGDW010000110.1:0-10567 GCA_047606965.1 Microbacterium sp. | reverse complement strand
GACTGCAACTGCGCGCCGAGACAGCGTCTTCTGCGTGCAGTCTCGGCCGCCGGATGCAGTCTCGCGGGGGCAGGGGCGGGAGCGGGAGCGCAGCGCGGGGGCGGGGTCCCGCGGGGCGAGGCAAGTCAGTAGCCGGCGAAGGCGTCGGTGGTCAGCGACCGGGCCCGCGCCAGCGCGGGCGCGAGATCGGCGATCAGCGCGGGCGGTCCCGAGACGTAGGCGTGGCGGGCGGCGAGGTCGGGCACGAGCACGCCGAGGGATGCCGCGTCCAGCCGGTCGCCGCCGGCCCAGCGCCACCCGTCCGGCAGCGGGCCGGGATCCCCCGGCGTGACGACGACGACCGGGACGCCGGCGGCGGCGATGTCGTCGCGGAACACCAGCTGCGCACCGCCGGACGCGACGTAGACCAGGACGACGTCCCGGCGCTCACCAGCGGCGACCAGATGCCGCAGCTGCGACACGAAGGGGGTCACCCCGATCCCGGCGGCGACCAGCAGCACGGGCCCCGCCGCGCGGGGCAGCGTGAAATCTCCCCAGACGCCGGTCGCCGTGAGCACCCCGCCCGGCTCGAGGGAGGCCAGGGCGCGCTTGTACGTCGACGGTGTGGACGTCGCGTCGCGGTAGGCGACCCGCACGAGCGGGGCGTCCTCGGGCGCGGAGACGATCGAGAACTCCCGCCGCGTCCCACGGGCGTCCGGTCGGCGATGCGGCACCGTGAGCTCCAGGTACTGTCCCGGGGCGAACCGCAGTGGACGACGCGTCACGAACGCCAGCTCGATCACGCCGGGCGCGACGACACGGCGCTCCCTCAGCCGCAGCCGGACGCCGCCGCGCGCCCCGAGCGCGAACGCCACGACGTTGCCGACCAGCAGGGCGGTCTCGGCGCCGGACACGAAGTCGCCGATCACCGGCGGCCAGCCCACGAGCGCCGCGACCACGAGGGCGACGACGTACTGCTGCCAGCGACGAGACGGCAGCGTGAGCGGCTCGGACAGCATGAACGCGCCGAGGAAGAGGATCGGCGAGGACACGACCAGCTGCCACACCACGGTGCCGTCGTCGATCCCGATGCCGGCCTCGGCGTACTGGACCGACGCGTGCAGCACGCTGATCGCGAGCGCCACGATCCAGAACACCGCGACCACGCGCACCTTCTCGACGCGCCACAGCACGACGAGCCCGACCAGCAGCACCGGGGCGAACAGCACGTCCGCTCCCACCCACCACGCCGTCGTGCCCAGTGACATGCCCAGCGCGGCGCACACGGCTATCACGGTTGCGCCGACCGCGGCGGGGTTCAGCAGGTGGCGTCCGCGCCAGGCGATCACGTACTTCGAGGCGGATGCGGTCGCCGCCGCGAGAGCTATCCCCGCCAGCCCGGCCGGCTCCAGCGTCGGCCACAGCACGAACAGCAGGATCAGCGCCGTGATGAACGAGGACTCGATCCGCACCGGCAGGCGCAGCAGCAGATGCGCGACGACGTCCACCGTCACCGACACGATCAGCAGGACCGCCAGCGTCGCCAGCAGCTCGCCCGGCGTCGGCAGCACCATGCCCAAGGCCGAGACCAGGAGTGCGACCAATGTCAGCACCGCCAGCACGGATGCCATCAGCCGGTACATGGAGATCCGCCCGAGGACGGCGAAGGCGCGGCTCCACGCCGCGGTCAGCGAAGCGATCACAGGAACAACTCTCCGTCCCATCCGGGCGACCACTCCGCCCGTCCGTCCGTGGTCATGCGCACCCATTCCACACCCCAGGCGCGGGCGAGCCGGTCGCCGCCGTCGAAGAACAGCGCCGTCGCCGCCGCATCCGCCGTCATGGCGGCCGCAGCGAGCGCCCAGGTCGCGGCGATCTGCCGCACCGGCTGCCCCGTACGCGCGTCGAGCACGTGGTGCAGGCCGTCGCCCCAGGCACGGCGGTTGACCGCCGAGCCGCACAGGGCGGCATCGGTCAGCGTCACGACACCGATCGCGCGCCGCGGGGCGTAGGGGTGCTCGAGCCCGACGCGCACCGGCGCACCGACAGCGGCCAGGTCGCCGGATCCGTCGACGACGACGTCGCCGGGCGCATGTGCGCGCACGACGGCGAGCACGAGGTCGACGAGGCGGCCCTTGCCGAGTGCGCCGACGTCGATCGTGGCCGGCTGGGACAGGCTCACCCGCTCCCGGTCCCAGGTGAGGATCCGGCGCCAGGGCTCCGGAGCCGGCGCGGCACCGCGGTCCACGAAGGTGTAGGCGGCGTCATAGCCGCGGCGGGCGAGGGACTCCCCCACCAGCGGGTTCACGGCGCCGGCGGTCGCCGCGTCGAGTTCGGCGTAGGCGTCGAGCATCGCCCCCGCATCCGAGGGCGCGGGGATGCTGCCGCCGTCGCGCCCGAGCGTCGAGACCAGCGAGTCGGCGCGGAACCGGGACCACTCCCGGTCGAACCGGTCCACGAGCGCCGACACCTCGTCACGGACGGGGGCGGGAAGCTGCTGTTCGGTGTCGATCTGCCAGCGGGTTCCGATCGCCTCGAAGCTCCACACGGCGCTCATGCGGCGTCCCTCCCCCGGCCGTGTCCCACTTCGGCGCGGTATGGACAGGTCGAACCGCGCCGAACTGGGACATCACCCGCGCCGAAGTGGGACATGCTGATGGGGTGAGGGGGGCGGATGCGGCGCTCCTGCGCCTACGCCGCCGCCTCGGTCTTGATCTCGGCGATCGCGTCATTGAAGCCTTCGCTGGTCAGCGAGGACCCCGAGACCTTCGAGACCGAGATCTCGTCGATGTCCTTGCCGACCACGACCGCGGCGATGCCGTCGATGAAATCCGTCTGATACTGCTTCGACTGCGTCGACGCCGGGTCGGCGGTCACCTCGACGTCGGTGATGACGTCGTCGACGAGCGTCACCGTGACGGTGACCTCTTCGAGGCCGCCGGGAGACTGGTAGGACCCCTCGGCGGTGTAGGTGCCGTCGACATAGGTGCTCGACGCGGCGCTCGCGCTGGCGGATGCGCTCGCGGAAGCCGACGCGGTGGCCGTCGGGGTCGTGGTGGCCGCGACGGTGTCCTCCTCCGCATCGGCGGTGCCCGCGCAGCCGGCGAGGGCGACGACGCCGGCGACTCCCGCCAGGGCCGCGGTGACACGGACGGAGCGGGGTACGGCGGTCGTGCGGATCATGGCAGTCCTCTCCTGCGATGCCTCAGGCGCATCGTCGGCCGACGGAACGCGCCGCCGAGGCAGGAATATGCAGCGGCATAGATCATCATCCCGGAAGCTGCTGTGAGCCGGCTATGAGTCGGCGCTCAGGCGGCGCCGTCGAACATGCTCGTGACCGAGCCGTCCTCGAACACCTCGCGGATGGCGCGGGCCAGCAGCGGAGCGATCGGGAGCACCCGCAGACCCGGGAAGAGCTTCTCCACAGGCAACGGGATGGTGTCGGTGACCACGACCTCGTCGACCGCGGCGTCCTGCAGGCGCTCGACGGCGGGGTCGCTGAACACGGCGTGCGTGGCGGCGACGATGACGCGCTCGGCACCGTTGGCCTTCAGCGCCTGCGCCGCCTTCACGATCGTGCCGCCGGTGTCGATCATGTCGTCGACGAGCAGGCAGACCCGGCCGTGCACATGGCCGACGATCTCGTTGACGGTCACCTGATTGGCCACGTTCGGGTCGCGACGCTTGTGGATGATCGCCAGCGGAGCACCCAGGCTGTCCGACCACTGGTCGGCCACCCGCACCCGGCCGGTGTCTGGGGAGACGACCGTGAGCTTGGCCCGGTCCTCGGCCGAGAGGGTGCGCTCGAAGTGGTCGAGCAGCACGGGCTTGGCGAACAGATGGTCGACCGGACCGTCGAAGAAGCCCTGGATCTGCGCGGCGTGCAGATCCACGCTCATGACCCGGTCCGCGCCGGCGGTCTTCAGCAGATCGGCGACCAGCCGCGCGCTGATCGGCTCCCGGCCGCGACCCTTCTTGTCCTGGCGGGAGTAGGGGTAATAGGGCGCGACGACTGTGATGCGCTTCGCCGAGGCGCGCTTGGCGGCGTCCAGCATGATCAGCAACTCCATCAGCCACTCGTTGACCGGCGGCCCGAAGGACTGCACGAGGAACACGTCGCAGCCGCGGATGGAAACCTCGAAGCGGGTCAGGATCTCGCCGGAGGCGAAGGTGCGGTACTCCGTGGGCACGAGCTGGGTGCCGAGTGCTTCGGCGACCTCGGTGGCCAGGGCCAGGTGGGCACGGCCGGCCGCGACGACGAGCCGCTTCTTCGTCTTGGCGACGAGCCCGGGCGCGATCCCCCGCTCGCGATCGAGATCAACCGTCTTTTCTTTGCGTGCCATCGACCGCTTCCCGTGCCGCCCGCGCCCGTGCCGCCGCCGTGGCGGCGCCGGTGCCCGGTCTGTTGTCCTCGACCCATCCCTCGACGTTGCGCTGAGGGGCGACGCTCAGGGCCAGCGCGCCGGGCGGGACGTCCTTGCGGATCACCGCGCCGGCACCGGTCTTGGCGCCGTCTCCGATCCTAACGGGCGCGACGAACACGTTATGGCTGCCGGAGTGCACCTCGTCGCCGATCACGGTGCGGTGCTTGTCGATGTCGTCGTAGTTGGCGGTGATCGCCCCCGCGCCCAGGTTCACGTTCACGCCGATCTCGGTGTCGCCGATGTAGGAGAGGTGCGGCACCTTGCTGCCGTCGCCGATCGTGGAGTTCTTGGTCTCCACGAAGGTGCCGATCTTGCCGTCGTCGCCGAGGCGCGTGCCCGGCCGCAGGTAGGCGAACGGCCCGACGTGTGCGCGCGCCCCGATGACGGCCAGCGTCGCGTCGGCGCGCCGGACCACCGCGTCCTCTCCCACCTCGCAGTCGCGCAGCGAGGTATCGGGGCCGATCGTCGCGCCGCGGGCGATCTCGGTGGCGCCGAGCACCTGGGTGTTCGGCAGCAGCGTGACGTCCTCGGCGAGCACGGCGGTCACATCGATCCAGGTGGACGCCGGGTCCTGCACCGTGACGCCGGCGAGCTGCCAGCGGCGCACGGTGCGGTCGTTGAGGGCGCGGGCCGCCTGGGCGAGCTGCACCCGATCGTTGACGCCGAGAGCGGCGGCGGGGTCCGGGGACGCGGCGGCGGCGACCCGCTCGCCGGCCCGCCGGGCGAGGGCGATCACGTCGGTCAGGTACAGCTCGCCCTGCGCGTTGCCCCGGGTGACCGCGGCCAGGTGCGCGGCCAGCGGCGCGAGGCGAAACACGTACACGCCCGCGTTGATCTCGGCGACCGCCAGCTCGTGGTCGGTGGCGTCCCGGTGCTCGACGACGCGCTCGACGTCGCCGGAGGCGTCTCGCAGCACTCGGCCATAGCCGGCGGGATCGGCGACCGTGGCGCTGAGCAGGGTCACCGACGCGGCGCGATCGCGGTGCGTCCGCACCAGCGCGGCCAGGGTCGCCGACTCCAGCATCGGCACGTCGGCGCTGAGCACGAGCACGTCGCCGTCGAAACCGTCGAGCGCGTCGATCGCCTGCTGCACCGCCCGACCGGTGCCCGGCACGTCGTCCTGGTCGACGACGACCGCCTCGGCAGCCAGACCCGCGACGGCGGCCGCCACGCGGTCGCGCTCGTGACGCACCACGACGACGGTGCGCGCCGGCCGCAGCGTCCCGGCGGCGGCCAGCACGTGGCCGATCAGCGGAAGCCCGCCGATCTCATGCAGGACCTTGGGCAGCGCGGAGCGCATCCGCGTCCCCTGCCCGGCGGCGAGGACCACGACGGCGAGGGCGGCATCACATGTGTCGGTCATGCTCCGCCGCCAGGATTCGAACCTGGGCCTCACAGCTCCAAAGGCTGTCGTGCTGCCGTTACACCACGGCGGAATGCGCCAGCGGGCGCCGCACCAGTCTGCCAGTTCCGTGCAGCGGAGGTCGGGTGCCGGCGACGCAGGCGCTGTCCGCGACCGCCGTGCACTCCCTCCGCGTCGTCCGGATCCTCCGTCCACTCTGCTCGCGAGACAGCGCAGATGTCACGCTCAGCGCTCCGGCGCGTGACATCTGCGCCGTCTCGCGATAATGGGGAACATGGCGCACCAGGCTGACGAGGTCGACCGCATCGTCGATGCGTGGCGCACGCAGCGCCCCGATCTCGACTTCTCCCCGATGGAGGTGCTCTCGCGGGTCGACCGGCTCTCGCGCCATCTGGACCGCGCGCGACGCGACGCGTTCCGCCGCAGCGACCTCGAGCCCTGGGAGTGGGACGTGCTGTCGGCGCTGCGGCGGGCGGGCGTGCCCTTCCAGCTGAGCCCGAAGCAGCTGCTGCAGCAGACGCTCGTGTCCAGCGGCACCATGACCAACCGCATCGACCGGCTCGTCGAACGGAGGCTGGTGCGCCGCGAGGACGACCCCGATGACGGCCGCAGCGTGCTGGTGACGCTGACCGAGCCGGGTCGTGTCCGCGTGGACGCCGCCATCACGCGCCTGGTGGATGCCGTGGCGGCGCTGCTGGAGAGCCTGTCGGGCGGCTACCGCGACGGGGTCGCCGCGCTGCTGCGCAAGCTGGCCCTGGGGTTCGACGAGTGAGCGCCCCGGATCCGGTGACGCCGACCGGCCGGGCGCGGCGATGGTTCGACGCCCGGTTCCGCTCCGCGACGGCGATCTACGGCCTCATCGTCTTCACCGCCTTCGTCACGATCGCCTCCGACGAGGTCGACGACGCCGGGGAGCTGATCGACGCGGCCGAGATCCTCGAGGAGGCGATCCCGGCGCTGCTGATCTTCTACGCCGCGCACGTGTTCGCGCACACGCTGACCGACCACGGCGAGCACGGCTTCGGCCGTTCGCTGCGTGACGCGCTGCGGCACTCGTCCGGCATGCTGTGGAGCGCCGCCCCGACGGTCGTGATCCTCGTAGCCGGCTCGCTGACCCACATGTCCGGCTACGACGCCTACTGGTATTCGATGCTGGCCGCGCTCGTCATGCTGACGGTCCTCGGCTACGCCGCGTACTCCCGTCGCGGCTCGAACGTCGCGATCCGCGTCCTCGGCGCGCTCGGCACGGGGCTGCTGGGCGCGCTCATCATCCTGCTCGAGTACGCCCTGCACTGAGCGATCGCCGAGGCCCTCCGCCCTTCGCGGCCGTCGGGGTCGACGAAGGCCTCCCTGTCGCCGACGACGGGGAGGCGCTGGGATCCGGCGGCCGCCGCCTACCCTGGAGGCGATGGCACATCTTCTGGGGGCCGAGGCCCTGCACCTGGAGTTCCCGACCACCGTCGTCTTCGACGCCGTGACGCTCGGCGTCGACGAGGGCGACCGCATCGGCATCGTCGGCCGCAACGGCGACGGCAAGTCCTCGCTGCTGGCGATGCTGTCGGGCCGCATCGAGCCCGACGCCGGCCGGGTGACCCGGCGAGGCGGAGTGCGCATGGGCGTGCTCGACCAGTCGGACACGCTCGACGACGACGAGACCGTGGGACACGCGATCGTCGGCGACCGGCCCGAGCACGAGTGGGCCGGCGACGCGAAGGTGCGGGACGTGATCGCCGGGCTCGTCGCAGACCTCCCCTGGGACGCCCGGATCGGCACCCTCTCCGGCGGTCAGCGGCGCCGCGTCGCGCTCGCCGTGCTCCTGGTCGGCGAGTGGGATGTCGTCGCGCTGGACGAGCCGACGAACCACCTCGACGTCGAGGGCATCGCCTGGCTGGCGGAGCACCTGAAGACCCGGTGGGCGCGGAACGCGGGCGGTCTGCTGCTCATCACGCACGACCGCTGGTTCCTCGACGAGGTCGCCACCGCGACCTGGGAGGTCCACGACCGGATCGTGGAGCCGTTCGAGGGTGGCTACGCCGCCTACGTGCTCCAGCGGGTCGAGCGCGACCGTCAGACGGCGGCGATCGAGGCCAAGCGGCAGAACCTCATGAAGAAGGAGCTCGCGTGGCTGCGCCGAGGTGCGCCGGCCCGCACCTCCAAGCCGAGGTTCCGCATCGACGCTGCCAACCAGCTCATCGAGGACGTCCCGCCGCCGCGCGACCGACTGGAGCTCTCACGCCTCGCGGTCGCCCGGCTCGGCAAGGACGTGATCGACCTGCTCGACGCTTCCGTGTCCTTCGACGGGCGAGAGGTGCTGCGCGAGGTCGAGTGGCGGATCGCGCCCGGCGAGCGCACCGCGATCCTCGGCGCGAACGGCGCAGGCAAGTCGACCCTGCTCGGCCTGATCGCCGGAACCGTCGATCCGACCGCCGGGCGGGTCAAGCGGGGCAAGACGGTCAGGCTCGGCGTGCTCGACCAGCAGTTCCGCGAGCTGGAGGAGATCGCCGGCGATCGCGTACGTGAGGTGCTCGCCCGCATGAAGACGAGCTACGTCGTCGACGGCAAGGAGCTCACCCCGGCGCAGCTGCTCGAACGCCTCGGGTTCGCCCGCGAGCACCTGTCTGCCAGGGTCGGCGAGCTCTCCGGCGGGCAGAAGCGTCGCCTGCAACTGCTCCTCGTCCTCCTGTCGGAACCCAACCTGATCGTCCTCGACGAGCCTTCCAACGACGTCGACACCGACATGCTCGCCGCGATGGAGGACCTGTTCGACTCCTGGCCGGGAACGCTCGTCGTCGTCTCCCACGACCGCTACCTTGTGGAGCGGATCACCGACCAGCAGTACGCGATCCTCGACGGCCGGCTGCGGCACCTCCCCGGCGGGGTGGACGAATACCTGCGGCTGCGCGGCACCGCCGCGAGCAGGCCCGCCGCCGCCGCGCCGGACTCGGCACAGACCTCGCGTGAGCCGAAGCTGTCGGGCGCCGACGAGCGCGCCGCGCGCAAGGAGCTCGCCGCCGCGGAGCGGAGGCTGGAACGCCTGGCCGAGCGGATCGCGGGCATCCACGAGCGCATGGCCGCCCACGATCAGAGCGACTACGCCGGGCTCGGCCGGCTGAACGACGAGCTGCGGGACGCCGAGGCGGAGACCACGTCGGTGGAGGAGCGCTGGTTCGAGCTCTCCGAGATCCTCGGGTGACCCGGCTCGGACGGCATTCCTCCCGCCGGGTCCTGGCAACTCCGGTCCCCGTGCCGTCGTAGCGGAAAAGGCGGCACGGAAGCGGTGAAGCCCGCCCACGCCGTACAGCATCGTGATGCACACGATCAGCGATCTGGGCGCGGTGGGATGCGGGGTGTTCGAGGGACGACAGGTCTGCTCACCCTGGCACGTCGCCGCGAACGTCTCCTGGGCCGTGACGGGATCGACCATCGCCGTCGGCGCGGTGCTGTTGTGGCGGCTGCTCGCCCGTGATGCTCTGAGCCGCCTGGGGTGGCGATCGTGGCGATCGCCGGTCTGGGAGAGGTCGTGGTGGGCCTGAGCCCGGAGGACGTGAGCGCGGCGCACCTCCCCGGCGCGATGGTCGCGATCCTGGGCGGCCTGACGGGGATCACGCTGACGGGCGCGGCGCTGGCCCGCCACGCCGGGTGGCGCGGGCTGGGCCTGTGGGGTGTGGGGCTGGGCGCGTTCGGGCTCGTGTCCGCGGTTGTCGGGCTGACGCTCGCGCCGGTGCGGGTGTTCGGCCTGTTCGAGCGGATGGCGGCGTATCCGATCCTGATCTGGCTGATCCTCACCGGTGTCACGGTCCTGCGCCGCATCCGCCGTCGGGAGCCTCCGACAGGCGCCGACGCGCGAGCGGGAGAGGCGGCATGATCCCTGCGGGACCGGGCGCGCCTCCTCTGCGCATCCGCCCGACGAACGAGGAGATCGACGCGTTCGTCCTCGACGTCACGGCCGGGCTGCTGACCCGCCACGGGGTGGCTGCGGCCAGCATGAGCATGATCGCCTCCGCCTCGGGGTATTCGAAGGCGGCGGTCTTCCACCGCTTCGGGAGCAAGGACGATCTCGTCGACCGCGCGCTCGCCCGCTGCGTGGATCTGGGCGAGGGCGTGCTCGCCCGGATCGATCGGCGGCCTCCGGGGCCGGGCCGCGACCGTGCGGCCCTGTCCGCGATGCGGGATCTCGCGCTCGAACGTCCGGGGTTCATCGCCCTCGCGCTCGCGTCCGTGACCGTGCAGGAGCGGGGCGAGTTCTCGGGCCGTCTGGACCGGCTCGCAGACGCCATGCTCGCGATGTTCGCGATCCCGCTCCCCGCAGAACGGGCCGACCCCGAACCGCTGTTCCGCGCGCTGGGCGCGCTGAGCGCCCTCGCGACGCTGAGCCTGTTCCCCTCGAGGGCGTGGACGAGACCGTGCGCCCAGGGCTGATCCTCGAGACGGCGTACGCGGCGCTGCACGGCCGCGGCTGACCGCTCTGCTGCGATCGCAGTAGTCGGGCCGGTCCGCGCGGACGATGCCACGCCCGGCGGAGGCGGGGAGGATCGTCTCATGACGAGCCCGGTCCGCGGGCTCATTCGGAGAACGGAGACGATCATGGCTGACAAGAAGGCCCCGCTGACGGAGAAGATCGAGAACGCGGCCGCATCGGCGAAGCGCGCGGTCGATGCGCACGTCGCGGCGCAGGGCGAGCGGCTCGAGAAGCACGTCGAAGGCGCGAAGGCGCGGTTCGAGAAGCTGCCCGGGGTGTCCCGGGACTCCGACACGCAGGAGTGACCCGACCTCGTGTCGGCGGCCGCTGCATCCCGCAGCG
>JASGDW010000109.1:0-8648 GCA_047606965.1 Microbacterium sp. | reverse complement strand
GGCGGCGTCTGCCCGCGGCGCCCGTCGCCGCGAGTCGACCCGGCTGCGGGTGCGCGCGACGAAGCGGCGCGCCACTCGGATGAATATTCAATCAGCACCGTATAGAGAATCCCACGCTCATATGCTGACGGCTAAGCGGTGTGCGGACCGGGGAGCACGAGCCCGTAACCGGACCCGAAGACACTGTCCACCTCACACACTGGGACGACGAATGAACATCATCGCAGTTACCTCGTGCGCGACAGGCATTGCGCACAGTTACATGGCTGCCGAGACGATCGAGAAGGTCGCGAAGCAGCAAGGGCATGAAGTCAAGGTCGAGATCCAGGGGGCTCTCGGCATCGAGAACCGGCTCTCCGCCGCCGACATCGCCGCCGCCGACCTCATGGTCTTCGCGAACGACGTGGGGATCACCGAAGCCGAGCGCTTCGAGGGGGCCTCCGCGCAGATCGCGCGTTTCACACCACATGACGTGATCCGCGATCCGGGGGCATTGCTTCCGGTCTTCGCCGCCGCACGGGCAGAGGCCGAGTGATGGCCGGCGGATGGCGTCGGGAGGGCACTGTCATCAAACAGGCTCTGCTGACAGGTGTCAGCTACATGATCCCGTTCGTGGTCGCGGGGGGCATCCTCATCGCGATCGGCTTCGCAATCGGCGGCATCTACGTCAGTGAAGGCGAGGGATTCGGTACCGACGTCTACGAGTGGGGTCAAGTAGCGATGGGCCTCATGACTGCCGCGCTGGGCGGGTACATCGCCTTCTCGATCTCGGACAAACCAGGGCTTGCCCCCGGCTTCGTCGCAGGCATGATTGCCGCGACGCAGGGGTCCGGATTCCTTGGCGCGATGGCCGGCGGTCTCGTTGCCGGGTATCTGGTGCGGTATCTCAAGCGCATCCCTTTGCCCGTATCGATGCGCTCGCTGCTGCCGACTCTCGTCATCCCGGTCGTCAGCGTCTTCATCATCGGTGTGATCATGTACTACGTGCTGGGGGTCCCGGTTGCCTGGCTCAACCAGACGATGCTGAATGCCCTCAACAACCTGAGCGGGGGATGGCTCATCGTCCTCGGCCTCGTTGCCGGCGCGATGTCCGCATTCGACATGGGTGGGCCTGTGAACAAGGCCGGGTACACCTTCGCGCTTCTTGCGGCCGACGCCGACAACTGGATGCCGATGGCGGCGATATTCATCGCCGGCATGTCACAGACCCTCGGCCTGTTCATCGCGACATTCATCGCCAAGAACAAGTTCACGCCCGCCGAGCGCGCACTGCGAGGCAGCCTGGTTGTGGGCACGTTCGCGCTCATCACCGAGTTCGCGATCCCGTTCGCTGTTTCCAGGCCGTTGCGCATCATTCCCTCGCTCATGTGCGGAAGCGCGGTCGGTGCCGCGCTCTCATACCTCGCCGGGCTCACGCTGCACGCTCCGCATGGCGGCATGTTCGTGATCCTGCTCGCAAACAACCCGCTCCTGTTCCTCGCCATCCTCCTGGTCGCGAGCTGTGTGACCGCGGGGACCCTGGCGCTCGTGCTGAACAAGCGTGACCAGGGAACGGATTCCACCGCCGCGGGCGCCAGCCCAGTCGGCCTGCAGGTCTAGCGATCCCCGGGTGGCGCGCGCGGCGCGCCACCCGGGCACCATCCCCATACGCACCCCCGTCGCGCGATGCCTCGTCGCGCCGGCAGCGCACGCACGAAAGGAAGCCCTGTGTCGCCCTACCGCATCGCCGTGGACACCGGCGGGACGTTCACCGACGTCGTCGTCGCGTCGCATGACGGAACGCTCTACTTCAACAAGGCGCTGACGACACCGGCGCGGATGTTCGACGGAGCCAGCGAGGCGCTCCGCTACATCGCGGCCGATATGGGCCTCGATCTCGAGTCCCTGATGGCCCAGAGCGAACTGTTCATCTACGGTACGACGCGCGCGACGAATGCGATCGTAGAGAAGACGACCGCGCCGACGGCATTCTTCACCACACAGGGGCATCCCGACATCCTGCTGTTCAAGGAGGGTGGCAAGCACGATCCCTTCAACTACAACATCCCCTATCCCGACCCGTACGTCCCTCGTCGGCTGACGAGGGAGATCCGCGGCCGGATCAGTGCGGAGGGCGACGTGCTCGTTCCCCTCGACGAGGACGCGGTCCGCGAGGCCGTGCGCTCTGTGAAGGCAGCGGGTGCCCAGGCCATCGCGGTCTGTCTGATCTGGTCGATCTCCAACCCCGCGCACGAGTTGCGTGTCGCCGAGATCATCGAGGAGGAGTGGCCGGGTGTCCCCACGACCCTCTCGCACCGGCTCAACCCGATCATCCGGGAGTATCGTCGGGCGTCGTCGGCGGCGATCGACGCCTCGCTGAAGCCGCTGATGCAGACCCACCTCTCCGATATCAGGTCCGATCTCGACGGCGCAGGCTTCCGCGGTGAACTGGTCGTCCTCACCTCGTTCGGCGGGGCTCTTCACGTCGATGAAGTGATTCAGCGCCCGATCTACACGGTCGGATCCGGCCCGTCGATGGCACCCGTCGCTTCGCAGGCATACGGTGCCGCAGAGGGCGGTTTCGACAACCTCATCGTCGGTGACTCCGGTGGCACGACCTTCGACGTCAGCCTCGTCGAGGCCGGGGCGATCAAGTCCACGCGGGAGAAATGGCTCGGCCCGCGCTGGACGGGCGACATCACCGGGCTCTCCTCCGTGGAAGTGACCAGCATCGGCGCCGGCGGCGGATCGATCGCCTGGGTCGATGTCGGCGGTCTGCTCCGAGTCGGGCCACGCAGCGCGGGCTCCGTGCCAGGACCAGTCTGCTACGGGCGCGGAGGTGTCGACCCGACCGTGACCGACGCGGCCGCGGTGCTCGGCTTCTTCGATCCGGCGTTCTTCCTCGATGGACGCATGCCGCTGGACGTCGAAGCCGCGACCGAGGCGGTGAGGCGGGTCGTCGCCGAGCCGCTCTCTCTCGACGTCAAGAAGGCCGCCTGGGCCATCATCGCCGTCGCGAACCAGTCGATGGTGGGTGCCGTGCGGGAGATCACGATCAACCAGGGCGTCGACCCGCGCGAGTGCGCTTTCGTCGCCGGCGGAGGAGCCGGCGGGCTCAACGCCGTCATGCTCGCCAAGGAGCTCGGCTGTCGGATGGTGCTCGTGCCCAAGACGGCCGCGACGCTCAGCGCGGCCGGCGGGCACTTCGCCGATATCGTCGCGCGGGTCAGCGCGAGCCGGTTCACCGAGACCGGTCGCTTCGACGTCGACGCGGCGCGGGACACCCTCGCCGCCCTGGATCGCGCCCTTGACGAGTTCGCCCGGCGCATTCCGTCCGGCTTGGCGCAGACCCACACTCGCGAGTACTCGGTCGAAGCCCGGTACCCGTTCCAGGTGTGGGATCTCGAAGTCACAATCCCGGAGCGGGACTTTCGCGCCGAGGGTGCGCTGGAAGCCCTGCGGGACGAGTTCCACGCGACCCACCATCGGAATTTCGCCGTTTCGGAGCCCGGACAGGAGATCGAGTGGGACGTGTGGTCGGCGACGCTGCGTGCTCGACTGAGTCCCCCAGACCTCGGCGCACAGCGCGCGCCCGCCCGTGTGGAACGCGATCGTGTGCGCCGTCGCGATGTGTACTTCGAAGAGAGCGGAACCATGCAGGTCGACTGCTATAGCGGCTCGTCCCTCACCCCCGGCGAGGTCATCGACGGTCCGGCGATCGTCGAGGAGTCCACGACCACCGTCGTCCTGCCGCCGGGATGCCGTGCCACGCTGACCGAACTGGGAAGCCTGCTGATCGAGATCGGAACCGACGAGGAGGTTGCCCGAGATGACCGCTGAACAGCGAGCACCGGAGTTCGACCCTGTTCTGCTGGCCGTCCTGCAGAACAGGTTCGAGGGGGTCGTCCGAGAGATGACCAACACCCTGTTGAGGACGGGGCGCTCCGCGATCCTGAACACCGCGCGCGACTTCTCCTGCTCCCTCGTCACCGCCGACCATCAGATGCTGTCTTCGGCGGAGGGCCTGCCCGTGCACGTCATGGGCAGTCAGCTGTTGTCGCGATCGATGTACCGGCACCACCCGGACTTCGTCGAGGGTGACGCCTTCATCCATAACGACCCCTATGACGGCAACACGCATCACGCGGACCACACGATCCTCGTCCCGGTGTTCTTCGAGGGCGAGCACGTGATGACCGCGATGGCAAAGGCCCACCAGGCCGACACTGGCAACAGCCAGCCGACGACCTACGCCGCCTATGCCCGCGACATCTATGAAGAGGGCGCCGTCAACTTCCCGTGCGTCCAGGTGCAGCGCGACTTCGCCGACATCGACGACATCATCCGGATGGCCAAGCGGCGTATCCGCGTGCCCGAGCAGTGGTACGGCGACTATCTCGCCGGGGTCGGCGCCGCCCGGGTCGGGGAGCGACGGGTCAAGGAGGTGTTCGGGAAGTACGGTCGCGAGACCGTGCGCGACTTCATCACGCACTGGTTCGACTACTCCGAGCGCGTGATGGCAGACCAGATCCGACGGATGCCGAAGGCGCGGCTCATCGCGACCGGTAGACACGACACGATCCCGGCCGTGGGACACGACATCCCGCTGACGGCGACGATCGACATCGACCCGGAGGAGGCGAGGATCACCGTCGACCTGCGCGACAACATGGACTGTCTGCCCTGCGGGTACAACATGTCGGAGGCCACGACCCTGGCGACGGCGATGACGGGCATCTTCAACCAGGTCGATGAGGACATCCCGCACAACGAAGGCACGTTCCGGCGGATCGCGGTCCTGCTGCGGGAGAACTGCATCACCGGCAAGCCGGCGCATCCGCTGTCGGCGTCTGTGGCCACGACGAACATCGCGGACCGCGTGATCAACATGATTCAGTCGGCGTTCGCCGAGCTCGGGCCGGAGTACGGGCTCGCCGAGGGCGCCGTGGGTCAGGGCACCGGCATCGCGGTCGCCTCCGGCACGGACGCGCGACGCGGCGATGCCCTCTACATCAACCAGCTCTTCCTCGCCTCCTCCGGCGGCCCGGGCAGCAGGTCCGCGGACGGATGGGGCTTCTTCGGCATCCCCGTCGATGGCGGGATCCAGTACCGCGACTCGATCGAGATCGACGAGCGCAAGTATCCGATCCTGGTCCACGAGACCCGCGTCGTCCAGGACTCGGAAGGAGCCGGGCGGTTCCGCGGCGGGATGGGCGGTCGCATCGTGTACGGGCCTACGGAACGGCCGATGAACGTCATGTACACGAGGGATGGCGCCGAGAACCTGCCGCGCGGCGTGCGCGGCGGGATGAGCCCGACGCCGCATCGCGTCTACCTCATCGATCGCGACGGCGGCTTGACCGAACAGCCGGGTGCTGCGAACATCCGGCTCATCCCCGGACAGCTGATCGGGAACGACACGAACGGCGGCGGAGGCTACGGCGACCCCGCCGAGCGCGACCCCGAGCTCGTTCGGCTCGACGTGGAACGCGGCTTCGTCAGCCCGGGCCGCGCGGCCGACGTCTATCGCGTCGTCGTGACGGTCGACGACCGCGGCATCGCGCATGTCGACCAAGAGGCGACGCGGGCGAGGCGAGCCGATGTCCGCTGAGACCGTGCCGCAGGCGTCGACGGGATATGCCGGCTCTGATGCCGCTTTCACCAGGCTGGGGCGTAGCGTGCCGCAGTCCGTGAACTCGGGCGTGCGGATCCGTCGCGGGCGCACGCCGTTCTTCGCGAGCGCGTCCGGGATCATGCTCACCGATGTCGACGGCAATCGGTTCATAGACACGATCATGGGTTACGGGCCTGTCCTGTTCGGACATGGAGAGCCGGAGATCCTCCGGGCGGTTCACGAGCAGATCGATCGGAGCGTGATCTGCGGGGCTGAGTCTGCGCGCACCGCGGAGGTCGCGGAGCGGCTGATCGACTGGATCCCGTGCGCCGAACGGATCATCTTCTCGAGCTCGGGGTCCGAGGCGGTCCAGGCCGCGCTGCGCGTTGCCCGGGCCGCGACCGGCCGCCACCTCGTGCTGCGTTTCGAGGGCCACTACCACGGCTGGGTGGACCCGATGCACACGAACGCCGCCGGCACGCCTGCACAGCGACGCCGCCCTGCGGCATCCGGAATCGACGTGCAGCCCAACGCGATCGGACAGAACGACGTGACCGCACAGATCGTGGTCACGCACTGGAACGACGTAGGCGCCTTCGACGCTGCGGTCTCAGCGTACGCCGACGAGCTCGCAGCGGTGATCATGGAGCCCATCCCCTTCAACGCGGGGACCTATCGCGCAGACCCGGGTTACCTCGAGCATGTCCGCGAGGTGTGCACACGCCGCGGGATCATGCTGATCTTCGACGAGGTCGTCTCGGGATTCCGCGCAGGCCGCGGCGGAGCGCAGGAGCTGCTCGGGGTGACCCCGGACCTGGCGACGTTCGCCAAAGCGGTCGCGGGCGGCTTCCCCCTGTCGGCGGTCGCCGGAAGCGCCGCGGCGATGGCGCCGCTCGTGGACGGCCGGCTCCGGCACGCGGGAACGTACAACGCCAACCCTGTCAGCATCGCCGCTGCCGAGGCCACGACCCGGCTCATCGCCTCGACCTCCGATCTGTACACGCGCATGGAGTCGACTGGCTCCCGGCTCGCCGAAGGGCTGCGTAGCCTCGCGAGCGGGCGCGAGGTCCCGCTGCGCGTGAACCAGATCGGCTCGGTGCTCCAGTTGTTCTGGTCGGCACAGGGCGGGCTGCGCGACTACGCCTCGTGCTCGTCGTCGAACTCCGCGGTGATGTCGGCGATCTGCGAGGGGATGCTCGACTTCGGGGTCTTCTCGAACGGTCGGGGGCTGATGATGCTCGGATACCGTCATGAGCCCGCGGACGTCGACCGCGTCCTGGAGGCGTTTGCGCTGTCGCTGGATCGCGTCCTGCGCGAGGTGGGCGATGCGGTGTGCGGAGTGCATGCGGCATGACGATCGCACGACAGTTCGTGAACCGTCCGGAGGATCTGGTCGCAGAGGCCCTGGAAGGTCTCGTGATCGCGCATCCGGCGGTCGACGTCGATCTCGACCGCCGGATCGTGACACGCCGCACGCCGGCCACCGGTAAGGTCGCCGTCGTCTCGGGGGGCGGCTCCGGACACGAGCCGCTTCACGCCGGATGCGTCGGCCGCGGAATGCTCGACGCGGCCGTGGCCGGCGCGGTCTTCGCGAGTCCGACGGCGACGCAGATCCACGATGCGACCCGGCGGGTCGACAGCGGCGAGGGCGTGCTGCACATCGTGAAGAACTACACGGGCGACGTCATCAACTTCGCTCTTGCAGCGGACTTCGCCGCGGACGACAGGATCGAGGTCGAGACCGTCCTCGTCGACGACGACCTCGCGACCGACCAGGACCACGGGCCGGGTCGTCGCGGCACGGCGGCGGTCATCCCGGTCGAGAAGATGTGCGGCGCTGCCGCCGAGCGCGGCATGCCCCTGGCCGAACTCGCGGTCCTCGGCCGGCGCATCGTATCGCGGAGCCGGTCACTCGGCATGGCCCTGGCCGCGGGGACCCGCCCGGGGACGGCTGCACCGCAGTTCGAGTTGGCTGCGCACGACGTCGAGTTCGGAGTGGGCATCCACGGCGAGCGGGGGCGCGACGTCGTCGGATTCCGTCCGCTCGACGACCTCATCGATCGGCTCGCCGAGCCGCTCCTGCGCGCCGTGGCTGACGATCGCCTTCTCGTCATCGTCAACGGATTGGGCGCGACGACGCAGCTGGAGCTCTATGCCGCGGCGCGGCGCGCGTCCACCGTGCTCGCGGCCCACGGGCGGCTGGCGGAGCGCTGGCTGGTCGGCTCATACGTCACCTCGCTCGACATGAGGGGCATCTCGCTGACCCTCACCGCCGTCGACGACCAGCTGCTGGCGCTCTGGGATGCGCCGGTGCACACACCCGCGTTCTCCTGGGGAGGAGCCTGACCGATGAGCCTGCTCGATGGCGCGACCGCGCGCCGCTGGATCGAAGACTTCGACGCCGATTTCCTGAGCCGTGCCGACCAGCTCGGCGAGCTCGACCGTCGAGCCGGCGACGGCGACTTCGCCGACAACATCGCCTCTGCGCTCGGGAAGGTGCGTGCGATCCTCGCCTCTGAGGACCCGCAGACCTTTCGGGCCGCGTTCACCGCCCTCTCCCGGGGGTTCCTGGACACGGGTGGCACGAGCGGTCCGCTGTTCGGGCTGCTCTTCCGATCAATCGCCAAGGCCGCACCGGGCGATCAGCCGGCACCGGCCGGGGACTTCGCCGTCGCCGTCGCCGCGGGCCTCGAGGTCATCAAGCGGCACGGCGGCGCGTCGGTCGGCGACAGCACGCTCGTCGACGCGCTCGAGCCCGCTAGTGAAGCGCTCGCGGCTTCGGCGCCGGCGGGAGTCGACGCCGCCTTGTCAGCGGCGGCGGAAGCGGCCCGTGCCGGGGCCGTCTCGACCGAGGCGCTCGTGGCGCGTCGGGGACGCGCGAGCTACGTCGGCGAGCACGCCGTCGGTGTGCTCGACCCTGGCGCCGAGTTGGTCGCGCTGTTCTTCGCCGCCGGGGTGAGGAGCACCCGGCGACGACCGGACACAGCCCGCTGCTGAGGGCGCCGCACGGCACGAACCGTCTGTCCGGCGCCCGGGCGCGGCAGACACGCGTGAT
>JASGDW010000108.1:0-8059 GCA_047606965.1 Microbacterium sp. | reverse complement strand
GACCGAGCTCGGCAAGACACTCCTGATCCCGCTCACAGCCCTCAGCGCCTGGGCCAACGACCACCGCAACGACATCCAGGCAGCCCGGGCAGAACACGACCGCCAGGCGGCGGAGGAACGAAGCGCGGTCGCGATGTAGGCGTCAGCGTCGTGTCCCCTGCAACGCGAACGCTTCCTCCCTCTGCGCGAGGGACAGACCGCGCCGTCGCATCGGGACGCCCCGCCGATGCAGGTGAGCGCTCACGGTGCGGTGTTCGATGCCGAACTCGGCGGCCAGCTCATACACCGTCTGACCGGCGAGGCAGCCGTCCACCAGCGTGTCGACCGCGGCCACATCGAGCCGCTTCTGCACCCGCCGAGTGCCCGGGGCCTGCCCCGAGGCGACCGATTGCGGCCCCTGATCGACCGCCGTGGCTCCGGCGGATGCCATTCTGACCAGGGACTTTGCCAACGAGGGTACGGCTGGAACGTACCCTTGGAACTTCCACCCAAAGTGCCTGACGGGAACACGACACGCATAGGTGTGTCGTGTTTCCGTCAGGGTTCCTCGCCTCCGTCGTCGCTGTGATCGTGTGTTTCGCGGATGATGGTATAGAGGGGATCCGCCGTCGGTCGGCTCGGTGCTATAGGTGGTGCAGCTGCCAGTCATCTGGATCGCGCGCCCCTAGGGGCCTGTCAGAGCGAGAGCGATTCGCCCACGTCCAGGGGCACGATGCGAGTGCTGGCGGGTGCGAGGCGGCGCATGAGGTCTCGGTGCAGGGCGCGGTGGGCGGGCGCCAGGCCAGCGTCGTGTACGGGGATGACGATGGATGGTGCGACCGCGCGGATGTAGTCGATGCTGTCGGAGAGTTTCATCCATGGACCACCGGTGGGTGCGAGCAGCACCTCCACGGACTCCTCAGGAACACCGAGCGCGTCACCTGGGGCGAAGATGCGGCCGTCGATCCAGTACGCGGTGTTGCCGGGCAGCGGAAGATCGGGGTAGATGGGCGCGTGCGGGTGCCGTTCTGCGCGGACCGGTATCCCTCCGATGTCCTGTCCTGCGTTCGCGGGCTCGAGGACGATCGGCTCGCGCACGGTTCCCGTCCCGCTGAGCGCGGCGGCAACGTCCTCGTCGCCGAACACGGTCACGGCGCTGTTCCCTGCGATGCGTGCGAGCTGTTCGACATCGAGATGATCCGGATGCGCGTGCGTCACGATCACCGCGTCGATCTCCGGCAGCCCCTCGAGCGGGGGGGTCAGATTGCCCGGATCGAGGAGCAATCTGACGGTCCCACCCGCTTCTCGGGGGAATTCCAGCAGCACGCACGCATGGCCGAGAAACGTGAGCTGGGGTCGCGTGGGAGCCGCGGTGTCAGACATGAGAGCACGCCATTCTGTTCGTTTTTCAGGACAGTTGCATTGTAGAGTAGGACTGTCGAGGATGACAGGAGAATCGATATGGATGATCGGCGACCCGATTCGAGCGCCGCGCTCCTTCGCTTCAAGGGCGACTGGGGCGGCGCGAATCTGACCAGAGCCGCTGGGTGGCTGGCGCAGTGGGTGTGGGACCACACGGATGACCACAGGTTCAGCGTGATCTACACCGGGCGCGGCATGGGCGACAACCTCCGGGCTCTTGCTGCCGGCGAGGTGGATGTCGCAATCGCGACTCCTGCGTCGTTCGCCGCATTCGCCCAGCGCGGCGTCGGCCCGTTCGAAGGGAACCCGCTGAGCAACTTGGTAGCGATCGCCGCCTTGCCGCATTGGGATGCGATGGTGCCGGTCGCGCGCCGTGAGCTCGGACTCCACTCGCTGGCCGATGTGGCTACCTTCGAGGGACCTCTGCGCGTTTCTCTCGGTGCGAACGATCCGGACGGGTTCATGGGGCTTGCGGGCGACATCCTGCTCGGCGTGGCCGGGGTGAGCGAGGTGGACATCATCGCTCGTGGCGGCAAAGTCACCAGGCACGAGCAGCCGTTCGACGTGATCGCCGACCTGCACGAGGGGCGCGCCGACCTCATGATCTCCGAAGCGATCATGACGTCCGACTGGCAGGCGCTGGCCCGCGGCGACGTCGAGTTCCTCACCCTCACCCCCGAACAGATCGACGCGCTGGACGCACAGTGGGGCCTGCGTACGAGAGACATCCCCGCCGGCTATTTCGCCGGCACGTCTCCCGCCATCCGCGCGCTGGACTACTCTGACTGGCTCATCGCCACGACAACCGCGTTGCCCGACGACGTCGCCGAACTGCTCGCGCGGGCGGTCGTCGACGACAGCGAATACCTCGCCCGCACCTATCGTCATCTGCCGGTCGAGTATTCCCCGTTGCACTATCCCATCGACTACCGCCTGGCCCGCGAGACGGCGCTGCCCCTGCATCCGGCCGTAGCGCGCGTGTACGACAGCGCAGATGCCCAGACAGCAGCCGGTCAGAACACTGCCCCGCAACACGCTGCCGAGCAGAACGACGAAGCACGGGAGGTGGCGTGATGCTTGCGGCACAGGTGATCGATGTCGAGGGCACCGTGGAGGTCGTGGAGCTGCCCGACCCCGTCGCCGGGCCCGGTGAGGCCATCGTGTCGGTCGCGGCCGCCGGGTTGGCACCGGGCGCGTTCAACCTGCTGCGGATGGGCCGTGTGCCGATCCTCCCCACCATCTTCGGCCACGAGATCGCCGGTGTGGTGGAGTCGGTCGGCGACCCGGATGACGCTGCCTGGGTCGGTAAGCGGGTGCGCGTGCACCCTTCCCTCGGATGCGGTGTGTGCGACTACTGCACCACCGACCGAGAGATGATGTGCCCGGCGAACTCGATGATCGGGCATGCGATCTTCGGGCCGGACGCCCTCTCGAAGTACAGCCGCTACCACAACGGCGGACTCGCGGAGAAGGTGCTCGTCCCCCTCGAGAACCTCGACGCTCTGCCGGACAATATCGACTTCGAACTCGGCGCCAAGGTGCATGACTTCGCCAACGCAGTGCGCGCGCTGAAACTCGCCGGGGTCGAGCCGGGCGGCACGCTGATCGTCACCGCGGCTACCGGTGCGATGGGCGTCGCCACGATCGCATTGGCGCCGTCCTTCGGTATCGGCCGGGTCATCGCCGTCGCCCGCGACGCTGAGCGACTCGACGCTGTGAAGGCGCTCAACGATGCCGGCGTGGAGGGAGTCGTGCTGAGCACCGACGCCCCGCCGGATGCATTCGTGCGCCAGCTGCGGCGTATCGAGCCGCACGGCGCTGATGCGGCGATCGACTACTTCCCCGGCGGTCGCGGCACATCGATGATCTTCGGCGGCCTGCGCACCGGAGGCCGCATCGTGCACATGGGTGTGAACCCCGAGCCTCTTGTTATCCCCCCTGCCGCGTTCTCGGTCAACTGCATCTCGTTCATCGGCACCCGCAACGGCACCCGCAAGGACGCGCACGACGCGCTGCGTCTCCTCGCCGCCGACCCCGACCGGTTCCGCCGGCTGCTCACGCACCGATTCGGTCTGCACGAGGTGTACCTGGCCCGCGACATCTTCAACACCCGGTCGGAGCCGATGTGGATGGCCGTGGTCGCGCCATCCATCACGGACGCCCCCGCGTCCTGACCACCCCATCCAGGAGGAGAACAACCATGGGTCACGTCCTCGAATACTTCGACGCGTTTCCGTTCGACACACCCCCGCGGCGTCTGAAGCGCGACGAACTCGCGCTGCTTTCGCCGGCCGAGCCGAAAGTGCCCGGCGTCTCGTGGGACCCGATCCCGCCCCTGCAGGTGGCGCACTTCGATCAGCAGTACATCGACGGCGCTTTCGTTCCGCCGCGTATTCTCTGGGAAGGTGTCAGCGGCCGCATCGAGTGGCAGCAGATGAACTTTCGGCAGCCGATGTATCACCGCAACCTCGATGTCGACGAGATGTCGTTCCAGATCCGCGGTGGCCGCACATTGATGACCGAACTGGGAACCGTCGAGCTCGACGCCGGCGACTTCGTGCGCATCCCCGTCGGAGTGGCCCACGACAACTACGGGCGACGCGCCAGCCACATCCTGTGGTACTTCCCTGCGCCGATGACCGACGTCGCACCGGCCGCCCGCGAGAGCGTGGTGCTCATCCCGCCTTTCGAAGGATGGACTGCCGACACCGTGAACGAGGTGCACACCGACTGCCTGGGAGGCCGGCACTGCGACACAGCCGTACAGCTGTCCGACGAAAACCTCATCCTCGAGCAGGCGTATGACGAGCCCGCGCGTCTGAAGGTCATCGCCCCGTCACCCGACGCCGGCACCACCCAATGGGTGTGGCGCAGCCAGGAGCATGCGATCGGACTAACCACTGTGGCCGACAGCGATGGACGCACGTATCTGCGGCACCGCAACGCCGACGAGGTGCAGTATCAGGTGAGCGGTACCCGCCTGCTGATCAGCGCGAACGGCGTGGTCGAGATGACCCCTGGCACGTTCGTGCACATCCCGGTCGGTGTCGCCTACGCGAGTATCGCCGGCAGTGAGGCGGTGCATGTCACCACGGTGACTACCAGCAAGCTGGACTGCGTGTGGGACGGTGCCACCGAGAGCACCAAGTGGTCGCTCGAGCAGATCGAGGCCTACCGGGACTCCGTGGTGAACGCACCCGTCGGGGCATGAGCGCCGGCACGGATGCCGCGGCACGTCGCCGCGTCGTTGAGGCGAGCGCGGCACTGGCCGCCGCCGGACAGCAGGACATGGTCTGGGGTCACGTCGCGGTGCGGGACCCGGATGGGCGTGGCGTCTGGATGAAAAGGTCCGGCATCGGGTTCGACGAGGTCGGTCACGACGACGTGCACCTCGTGGACTGGAGCGGTGCCCTCCTCGAGGGTGTCGGCAAGCCGCACATCGAGAGCCACATCCATCTCCAGATCCAGCGGGCGCGACCGGATGTCGCGGCATCCGTGCATTCGCACCCAGTGGTCGTGAACGCGTTCAGCTCCCTGGGCGTGCCGCTGCTTGCGCTGTCGCACGAAGGGGCGCTGTTCGCCGATCCGCAGGTCCCGCGATTCGAGCACACCGGCGACCTCGTTGCCACGCCGGAACTCGGCGCGCTTCTCGCTGTCGAGCTCGGCGATGCACCCGCCTGCCTGATGCTTCGGCACGGCCTCGTCGCGGTCGGTTCGACGGAGGCGGAAGCGGTCATGCGGGCGGTGCTGCTGACCGCGGCGTGCGATGTGCAGCTGCGGGCCGCGGCCGCGGGCTCGCCGTCTGGATCGGACGCCGAAGAGATCGCGGCCAAGCGAGAACACTGCTGGCCGGCGTCTCAGATCGACGCGGGGTATGCCTACTTGATCCGCGCCTCCGCGCGCTCGACGAGGCAACCCCGGGACTAGCCGCGACTCGGCCGCTGCGGCGTGGCTAGGAGCGATCGCTCTGAAGCTGCAGATCCCGTGCCTCGAGCAGGGCAAGCGACCCAGTCAGTGCTGCTGCCACGTCGACCACCCGATGGGTGATCCGCTCGATCTCAGCCTCGTCCACGAGGGTGCGGATGACCACCACGCTTAGTCCCGCCGTGACCTCGCCGTTGCTGTCGAACAGGGGGGCCGCGATACCGGTCGCCTTGGCGTCGACCTCGCCCTCGGTGTGCGCGAAGCCCTGCTCGCGGATCTTCACGAGCTTCCGGATGATCGCATCGACGTCGATGACCGTGTTCTGGGTGAACGGGCGCATCTCCACGCTGGACAGCACCTGACGCACCCGCTCCTCCGGCTGCCAGGCGAGCAGTATCAATGCGGAGGCTCCCGCGTTGATGCTCAGGATCGACCCGCGCTCGTACGAGAGCCGTACGTACTGCTGTCGAGACTCCTCGCGTTCCAGGCACACGACGCTGTTGCCCATCTGCTTGGTGAGCAGCACCGTCTGATGGAACTCATTGGCGAGCTCGCGCATAGCCGGCACACAGAGATCGGAGAGGCCATAACCGCGCCGTGCGATCCGCGCCAGCTCGAGCACGCGCAGACCCAGGCGGAAACTCCCGTGACCGGTGTCGGTGAGGAAATGAGACTGCACCAGAGTCTGCAGATACCGGTACGCGGTCGATCGGGCGACGCCGAGATTCTCGGCGACCTCGACCGCAGTGAGCTCCGGCCGCTCATCCGTGAACATCTGCAGCACCGTCAGCGCCTTGTCCGCTGTGCTGTTGCGTTCGCGGTATCCAGACGCCTGAGTCATGGCTGCAATCTACCTTGCTGCGTTGCCCTAGAGGCGCCGCCGCGCATCTTGATGTTGCATTTTTTAGGGCGTTAGTATTGATTAGTAGGACAGACTTGATTCGAGGGAGAATCCATTGCCTAGCACGCAGTACACGACGGACGAGGATCTCTTCGACGCCGCACTCGTGCAGAACCCCTACCTGACGCTCGCCGAGTTGCGTGAGCTTTCTCCCACCGTCTACAGCTCGAAGCACGACTTCTGCGTCCTCACACGCTACGAGGACGTGCGAGCCACGGCCGGCGACTGGGAGAGCTTCACCTCCAAGCACGGCGTCGCGTTGACCGACCAGTTCACCCCGCAGTTCGCTGGCTCCGTGCTCGCCACCGACCCGCCGGAGCACGACGTTCTGTGTGAAGTGCTCTCCGACAAGCTCGCACCCCGGGGCCTCGCCCAGAGCAGAGCGCAGATCGCCGACTACGCGAACCAGCTGGTGTCCGATCTGGTGAGCGAGGACACGTTCGATGGGGTCACGCAGATCGCTCGCGTCTTTCCGGACAACGTCGTCGGCGACCTGGTCGGGTTCCCCCAGGAGGGCCGAGAGAAGATGCAGCCCGGCGCCGTTGCGACGTTCTCCGGGTTCGGACCGTTCGGCGAGTACGTGCAGGAGCACGTCGAGCTCCTGGTCGACTACAACCAGTGGATGGCCCAGATGACGGACCGGGCCAAGCCCACGCCGGACGGCTGGGGCGAAACGATCATGGACGCGGTCGACGACGGCCGGCTCACGCAGCCGGGGGCGATCCGCGCCGTGAGCGCCCACCTCACCGCCCGCATCGCATCCCACGTGCGCGCCGGCAGCACTGCGGTGGTCGTCGGCGCCGGCTTCCTGGGCATGGAGGTCGCCTACACGCTGCTGCGGCACGGTGTCGCGGTGACCGTGATCGACCGGGACCCGCCGCTGCAGCGGCTGCTCGGCGACTGGCTCGCCGACGACGTGGTCGCCCGGGCCGAGGCCAAGGGTGTGCGATTCGTGCTCGCCCCCCACGGCGTCGAGCTGCTCGGCGATCCGGTGCACGCCGTGCGCTGGGAAGACCACACCCTCGTCGCGGACCTCATCGTCTCCTCGGTCGGTGACGTACCCAACGTCGAATGGCTCCAGACATCCGGCCTGCGACTCGCTGGCAGCGTCGTGGTCGATGGGCGCGCACTGGCCGCGCCCGGCATCGCCGCCGCGGGCGACGTCGCGACCCGCGAAGTCGCGCCGTACGAACCGGACCACTATTTCTGGACCGAGCAGTTCGACCTCGACGTCGAGATCGCCGGCGAGCTGCCCTTGGCAGGCGCCCCGACAGCGTTCGACGGCGACGCGGCGGACGACACGACACTACTTCAATGGGCAAGCGGCGACGGCCTGGCCGCCGTGGCGATCGACCGCAGGATTCCCATCGCACGGCTGAAGTCGCTGTCCCGCGTCGGGGCGTGAGGAGCATCGAGAACCCATGACACGCACGCAGGCCGCCGTCGTCACATCGCACGAGCACGGCTTCACGATCGAAGATGTCGAGCTCGACGACATCCGCCCGGACGAGGTGCTCGTTGACGTCGTGGCGGTCGGAATGTGCCACACCGATCTGAGTGCCGCATCCGGCATCATCCCGTTCCCGCTGCCCGCCGTGCTGGGCCACGAGGGCGCCGGCCGGGTGCGCGCGGTGGGCGCCGAGGTGACGCGGGTGGCCGTCGGCGACGCCGTCCTCATGACGTTCACCTCCTGTGGGCGCTGCACAGCCTGCCGCTCCGGGCATCCCGCCTACTGCCCGCACCACCTGCAGTGGAACCTGCTCGGCGGCCGCCGCGCCGACGGCAGCCACACTGTGCGGCGGGGTGAAACGGAACTGAACGCCCACTTCTTCG